>CBIHQF010000087.1:0-10105 GCA_966211665.1 uncultured Pseudomonas sp.
TCAGGAACCCAGGCCAAACCAACACCGGCAATGGCGCCGCGCTTGAGCACGTCGGCCATGGAGCACTCGAATCGATACTCCAGGATAGCGCCCAGGCATTCGCGCTCGACAACCGTGCGAGTCATACGCCCAAGAAAGCTGTTGCTGGGATAGCACAAATAGGGGACCAGCCGCGTGCCGTTCAATGCATGAAGGGGCGCCCCATCCTCTCCCGGCGCGCTGACGGGGACCAGGCGGTCGCTCGCCAGTAGCACCGAGGGATAGCGGTCCAGGCCGGCCATGTTCGCCACACCTGAATCGCTGTAAGCCAACATCAGATCGCAGGTGCCCGAGATCAAGGCCTCGGCACAGGCCGCCACATTGTCGGCCTGTACCCGCGCCTTGACCGGACCCACCGCGCGTTGCAGTTCCGCATGCCAATCGGCGAAAAAGCTCACCGCTAGGGTATGTGAAGCAGAAATGGCGATCACCCCGCCGCCCCTGGGCACCAGCCCCTGGACCTCCTCGCGGCCATCACGCAATGCCTGCAGCACTTCCCGGGCCGTTTCCCGGAACGCCTCGCCTGCCGGTGTCAATGCAATCGGGAACATGCTGCGATCGATAAGCGATGCCCCAACCCATGCCTCCAGTATCTGGATACGCCGGCTGAAAGCCGGTTGGGTGACGTTGCGCATCTCCGCGGCGCGCGAAAAATTCCGCGTCACGGCGAGCGTCAAAAAATCCTCTAGCCAATTAACTTCCATCGATGCCGCCTACCTGATTTTCACCGCGTCTCTGACGCCGTTACGCGCCACCCTTTCGCCAGCACGCTACGGTATCGCGGCGTTCATACCATCGCCATGCATAAAACGCATCGCTCATCGAAAAGAAGAATTGGGCACGTTTGGGGGCGGCGCGTATAAAACTTAACTGACAGCTTCCCCCCGCCAACAAGACTGAATATAGCTGCAATAGAAAGCTGTACTGCCTAGAAAAACAATTAACGTACGCACACAAACCGGGAGTTTCCCTTTGAACACTTCATCCGCTCAGCAAACACGAGGCATCTTTTCATTTTGGACAGGCATGCCTCTGTGGAAACAAATATTTATCGCCCTTACTCTCGGATTGATATTGGGCATCGCACTTAACCAGAGCGGCAACAGTGAGTATGCCGCCAGCCTGAAGCCCATCGGCGATTTGTTTCTCAATGGCATCAAAATGCTTATCGTGCCGCTGATTTTCATCTCGCTGGTCAGTGGCGTGACCTCTCTACGCGATCTGTCCACCATGGGCCGTCTCAGTTTCAAGACCCTGGCGCTTTACCTCGGCACCACGGCGGTGGCAATCATGATCGGACTGGCGCTGGCAGCAATCCTCCAGCCCGGCGTGGGCATCGATCTGGGCTCGGCGAAAGCAGTAACAGCTGCGGAATCGCCAAGCCTGGTGGCCACGCTGGTGGGGCTGGTTCCCGCTAATCCGGTTGCCGCTTTCGCGCAGGGCAATGTGTTGCAAATCATCGTCTTTGCCATTCTATTCGGCTTGGCAATTACCCTGGCCGGTGATGCCGCGAAACCGGTTAAAGTCTTTATGGACTCGCTTGCCGAAGTATTCTTCAAGTTCACCGGCATTATTATTTCCTTCGCGCCCTATGGTGTATTCGCCCTTATTACCTGGGTCGCCGGTACTTATGGCCTGGAATTACTCGCGCCCTTGGCGAAAGTGATTGGTGCGGTCTATTTGGGTTGCCTTATCCACGCCCTGGTTATTTATGCAGGGCTGATAAAGTTCGTCGCGCGACTTAATCCCATTCGCTACATCCAGGGCGTGATCGAACCGGCCATCGTTGCCTTCAGCAGTACCTCGAGCGCCGGGACCTTGCCCATCACCATGATGTCGGCCGAGCGCAACCTGGGTGTGTCGCGCAGCGTATCCAGCTTCGTGCTGCCGCTCGGCACGACCATCAATATGGATGGCACGGCTCTCTACCAAGGGGTATGCGCCCTGTTCATCGCCCAGGCATACGGGATCGACCTGAGCCTCGCCCAGTACGCCACTATCGTGCTAACAGCCACATTGGCCTCGATCGGCACCGCGGGCGTTCCCGGTGCCGGCTTGATCATGCTGTCGCTAGTTCTGACTTCGGTCGGCCTGCCACTGGAAGGCGTTGCGATCATCGCCGGTATCGACCGGATACTCGACATGGCCCGCACTTCGGTGAATGTCATGGGCGACTGCGCCGTCTCCGTACTGGTCGCCAAGAGCGAGGGGCAGCTGGATCAGGGCCTTTACGACACGGCCCATGTACTGAAATCCACCGACATGCCGGCTCAGGCACACCCCTCTTAAGCATCACCCTTTTCCGGGCTGTTCGTGCAGCCCGGCTTTTTTTGCACACAGGCAGGTAGATTTTCCATGGCTGAACACTGGGTGAACCTCGCGGCGCCGAGGAAGTATGGGGTCGTCGGAGGGCTGGGTGCCGTTGCCGGCGTGGACACCCTGCTCAAGATGATAAAGACCACACCGCAGCAGCAGTTCGACATAGCCTTCGAACAACATCCCTTCGCCGATGCCGGACTGGCCGCCGACGAAGCCTACGACCCGACGCGGCGGAAGTTCTATGTATACGACGCACTGAAAAGCATGGAGCGCAGCGGGGTCGATGTGGCCTTGGTGCCCTGCTTCGTATCCCACAGTTTTTTAGCGGAACTCACGCCCGAATTGGGCTTGTCCGTAGTGAGCCTGCTGGACGCACTGCACGCGCGGATAAAAATGGATCACCCCTATGCGCGTTCGATCGGTGTGCTCACGTCAAACTTCGTAAAAAACTCGGGGTTGTTCGAGCGCGCCTTCGGTGACCACTGGAGCGTCATCTATCCCGATCCCGATGTGCAAACCCATGATCTGATGACCGCGGTCTATGGCCCGCGCGGCATCCGCAACGGCCACCATGATGTGCAGTGTCTCGACGGTCTCGCCAAGGCCTGCGAGAACCTTATCCAGCGCGGCGCCGAGGTGATAGTCCCCGGTTTGACCGAAATACCCGTATTCATCGAGGCATTGCGCGAGCGCGTCGCCGTGCCTGTCATCGACTCCAATCAAGCCTATGCCGAGTACGCCCTGTTCGTCGGCGCAGCGCAGCCACAGCGTACGTTCAAGGTCGGCGTGGTAGGCGGTGTCGGTCCGGCGGCGACTGTCGATTTCATGCGCAAGGTCGTCCAGCTGACCAAAGCGACCCGCGATCAGGATCATATAAAGATGCTCGTCGAGCAGAACCCGCAAATTCCCGATCGGACCGCTAACCTCGTGGCCGACGGAGAAGACCCGACCATTCCCTTGCTGGCGACCAGCAAAAGGCTCGAAGCGGGCGGGGCCGACGTGATCGTCATTCCCTGTAACACCGCCCATGCCTTCGTCGAGAGAATCGAGCCGCACTTGAATGTGCCGATCTTGAATATGCTGACCGAGGTGAAGAAGCATATTCAGCACCGCCTGCCGGACGTCCGCCGCGTCGGCTTGCTCGCCACCTCCGGCACAGTCGCGAGCGGCGTTTACCATGAGGCTTTCGCGGGCTCCGGCATCGCTCTCCTGGTGCCCGATGAAGCGGTCCAGGAACGGGTCATGGCAGCCATTTATGGGGACACCGGCGTGAAAGCCGGACACACCTCGGGCCGCTGCAGCGCAGACCTCGCCGCCGCCATCGCGTACATGGGGGAAATAGGCGCACAAGCGGTAATCCTCGGCTGCACCGAATTGCCGCTGATCGAACTACCGCCCGAAGCCCAGGCGGCTCTGCCGCTGGTTGATCCGACCCATGTATTGGCAGCCGCTTGCGTCGCGCTGGCAACAGCCGGCAAGCCAGAGAGCCGGGCGGATTGATGCAGCGGGACCGCCCCGAAGCTGCTGGGTCGTGGCCGGTTGGTTTTGCGTGGTGAGTAATCCGACTGAAATAATCTCAAACCACCGTAATGCTGTTCATTTAAGCAATGCGACCGCTGGCTCCTACGGCAGAGGAGTGTCGGAGTCTTAAGTGAACAGCATTATCAAACCACCGCGCTTTGCCATGTCACCCGCTCTACTCAGCGAGAGTAGCCATTATGCAAATCAAATGGTTGGACGACCTTCTGGCCATCGCCGAATGGAAAAACTTTTCCCGGGCGGCGGAGGTTCGTTGCGTCACTCAATCGGCGCTTTCACGCCGCATTCAGTCCCTTGAAGAATGGGTGGGCGTGGAGCTGGTCGACCGCGGCACCTACCCCGTACAGCTCACCGCTGCCGGCCAGAGCTTTTGCGAAGAAAGCCGCGAAGCACTCGCCGGTTTGCTACGCCTGCGCGCCACCCTGCGCGCCGGCGAACGCATGCCCGGTCGGTCCATTCAAATCACCGCGGGCCACAGCCTGTCGATGACCTTCCTGCCGCAATGGTTGTCGCAATTTCAACAGCAGACCGGGCACTTCAACACGCGGGTGGTGGCGGCCAATATTCACGACGCCGTGGTCGCTCTGGAAGAAGGCAGCTGCGACCTGATGATCGTCTATCACCATCCCCGCGCGCCTATCCTGCTCAACCCGCAACGCTTTGGTAGCCTGACCCTGGGGCACGATGCATTTATCCCCCTGTGCGCCCCGGACAAACGCGGCAAGCCGCTTTATCCCCTACCCGGCAGCGGCGGCAAAGCCGTTCCCCACCTCGCCTATACCGCCGCCACCTTTCTCGGTCGCGTCGCCGACATCCTGATCGAGAATGGCCCTACACCGGTGCTGCTGGAGCGCTGCTACGAAGCCGATATGGCCATGCTACTGATGCGCATGGCCATCGAAGGCTATGGCGTGGCCTGGTTGCCACAAAGTGCGGTAATCGATGAGCTGGAGCGCGGGCTGTTGGTGCATGCCGGTGGCGAGCAATGGAGCACCCGCCTGGAAATTCGCGCCTACTGCGCTATCGCCAACCAGAACCCGACCATGCGTGATCTGTGGAAAACCCTGGAGGATAACGGCGCATCCGCCGAGCAGGCCTGCGCTCGCCCCACGAGGGCTTCTGCCGTCGCGACTGAGTCTCACCGCGTCAGATCCTGAAGCTTCTGACCAACTGGCTCAGCTGCGCGGCCTGCTGCTCCAGCTCCTCGCAGGCTTGCAAAGTGGTACGCAGATTCTCGACGCCATCCTGGTTCAGGGTATTGATTTGGGTGATGTCCAGATTGATCGACTCGACCACCGCGGTCTGCTCTTCGGTGGCTGTCGCCACGGACTGATTCATGCCGTCGATCTCGTCGATTCGAGTGGTCACGCTCCCCAGGCGCTCGCCGGCCAGGTTTGCCACTTGCACCGTTTTATCACTCTGCGTCTGGCTCTCGACCATGGTGCCGACCGCGCTGCGGGCACCGGCCTGCAACTCGTCGATCATCTGCTGAACCTGTTGAGCCGATTCCTGTGTGCGATGGGCAAGGTTGCGTACCTCATCCGCCACCACCGCGAATCCTCGACCCGCCTCACCTGCCCGCGCCGCTTCGATGGCGGCATTCAATGCCAATAGATTGGTTTGCTGGGAGATACCGGTGATCACTTCGAGAATCTGGCCGATATTCACCGTTTTCGCATTCAGGGTTTCGATGGTGCCGCAGGACTCGCTTATTTTCAGCGAGAGGTCGCGCATGGCCGTGATCGACTGGCCGAGCACCTGTTGCCCTTCGACCGAGAGCGCGCTGGCATCTGCGGAATGCTGGGAAGCAATGGCCGCGTTACGGGCGATTTCCTGAGCGGCGGCGCCCAACTCGTTGATTGCCGCGGCAACGCTGGTGGTGCGCGACGCCTGTTGGTCGGAGTTCAACAGCGAAGCGTTCGAGGCGCTCACCACCCGCGAAGCGAGCTCGTTAACCTGATGAGTCGCCGACGCCACATCCTTGATCGACTGATGAATACGTTCGACAAAACGGTTGAAGGCCGCGCCGAGCTGACCGAACTCGTCATGACGGCGAACCTCCAGGCGACGGGTCAGATCGCCTTCGCCCTCGGCGATGTTCTGCATGGCATGCCCCATGACGAAGAGCGGCTGCATCAAAGCGCGAATCAGAATGCCCAGCAAGGTGATGATGGTGATCACCGCAATCACGGTGGCGAGCGCGGCGGACAGGCGAAACTCCTTCAGCATGGAAAAGGCGAACGACTGCTCCAGGGCCAGACCGATCCGCCAATCGGCAGAGGCAATGCCTTGCATTGGATTGAAATGCACCAGCAAGGCTTCGCCATCGGCCTCGACATCGGCCAAGCCGGTTTTCGCCACCAGATCACTGTTGGGAAAAGCCTCGGCCAGGGTTTTCAGAATCAGGTCCTTATTGGGGTGAATCAGAATCTTGCCTTCCGCATTGACGATAAATGCATGACCGTGGCCACCGAAATCCAGCGCGTTGATGATCGCGCTGACACTGGCGAGGTCGATATCCGCGCCTGCCACACCGATCACTTCGCCGCCCCGCTTAACCGGCGTTGCCACTGTGATCACCAGCTTGCCGGACGACGCCGCGATGTAAGGCTCGGTGACGATTGTTTGCCCCGCAGCACTGGCGGCTTTGTACCAGCCGCGGACACGCGGATCGTAATCCGCCGCACGTGAACCTGCCGGCACGGAGAACATCAGCCCGTCCGCGCCACCGAAATAACTGAGCTGAAAGGCGCTGCCGTAAACGGGCAGGCCGACAATACGCTTGAGTTCCTCCGGCCCTGCGCCAGCCTGGCCGATTTGCTGGGCCATGGACTCGACCAAAAACATGTTGCCGCGCAACCACGTCTGGATATTGGACGTGGTCAAGGCACCCAGCTCACTCATTGAGTGCTCGGCATCCACCCGAAGGGTTTGCCGTTGCCGGTAATCGTTGAACAGAACAAAGATGGCGAAGGCGAAGACCACGGTTAAGCCTGCGGCCAGCAAAATTTTATGGCGAAACTTCAGGTTGAGCGCCATAGCAGTGTTCTCCAGGATTTAGGCAAAAGGACGGAAGCCCTGAGCAAGGGGTGTTCAGCCTCAGATATCGGCCGAAAAGCAAACTCCATTAAGCGTTCCAGGAGCAATAACCTGCTACTTGGCGGCGTCGATATAGAGCGAACGAATTTTGTCGAACGTCCCGTCGCCGCGCATCGAGTCCAGGCTGCTCTGCAAGCGCTCGACGACCTCTTGAGGCGTATTGAGATTGAGGGCCAGGTATTGCTCGGTTTCGGCTTCCGCCACATAGGCCACGCGCAAGTTTTTTACCCCTTTCTGCTCGGCGTAATAGCGGAAAACGGGATCGTTGCTGACCCAGAAGTCGATTCGCCCATTGACCAACTTGTCGATGTTTTCCTGGTCGCGCAGGGAGGAAATATACGGAATGCCGTTCTTCTCCAGAAACACCCCGGAGGATGCCCCCTTGTACGAGCCAATCCGGTAGTTACGCGCTTCATCGAGGTTGTTGAGGATCAGCGTCGATTCCGCGGCGGTGACGAACACCCGGCGGGTGCTGGAGAGTGGGCCCACCCATTTGAACTGAGCCCGGCGGCTGTCATTGAGGGTGACGGAGAACAACCCATAGTCGGTTTTTTCGGTTACCAGCTTGTATAGCCGATCCCATGGAAAGCGCAGGCTGAGATCGTAGGAGATGTCTGCCCGGCGAAACATCTCCCGAATGATGGAGGTGTTGATGCCGGTGATCTTGTCGTCATAAGCGAAATTCTTGCCATCGACAGACATGTTGAAGGGCGGGAAATTCTCGGTGAGCAGCACGACGCGGTAGTTACTTGGCAACTCAGCCTTCACAGCCTGCGTGGACAACATGCACACCGCCAGGCACAACAGGATTACAAGATGCTTCATAGCTATCGACTCCCAGGGAAGTGCGTCATACACCCTGTTCGATGTTATGAAATCGGTCTCTTTGCCGTGATGAAAAAATGCCATCAAGTTATGAGGAAGGCGAATAACCTTTTACCCGCCTTACGTCAGAAGCCGCGTGGCCCGCTCATGTGGTTATCACACCGATGAGCTAGGGCAGCCGCTATCGAGCGTGCTTCAGCCGGAAAAATCCATCAGCCTCAACCGACCCTGCATTTGCCTAAACTTGCGCTTTTTCACCCGGCAGGGCTGGCGCTCGCCCATGCCCGGAGTAGCATGGTGCGGCAGAGGAAAGCCCATGTCGCAACTCGATCAAAGCCAGGTGTTCCTGGCGATGTACAGCTCGCCCAATTCCAAACTGTTGCACAGCGCCGAGCTGGGCGATGGGTTGGCGGCTGCGAGTTGGAGCAACAGCCACGACACCCGCGACTACGAGGCGCCGAGCCATCACACGCTGTCCTGCTACTTGGCCGGCGGCACCGGTACCTTCCGCCGCGAACGCCCGCATGACAAAGGCGCGCCGGACAAGCTGTGCATCCTGCCGGCGGGGCATGAGTCGGCCTGGGTGATCAATGGCGACATCCACCTGGTGCATCTGTATGTCAGCCAGGAGCAGTTCGCCCTGGGCGCGGTTCGCCTGCTCGATCGCGAACCCCGCGAGCTGCAGTTGCGCGAAGGCACCTTCCTCGACGACCCGCAGCAGGCCCGGCGTTTCCGTCAGCTCAGCCGGCTCGATTGGCGCGAGCCCGGCGAACGCCTGCTGACCAGCAGCCTGGCCCACGATCTGCTCGACCATGCCTTGCTGTCCCAGGTCGGCCGGCGCGACGGCCTGCGCCTGACCGGCGGTCTGGCGCCGGCGCAACGCAAACGGTTGCGTGAGTTTATCGACAGCCATCTCGACGAGCCCTTGAGCCTGGGACAATTGGCCGGGCTGTGCGCGCTGTCCGAATACCATTTCGCGCGGATGTTCAGCCTCAGCTTCGGCGTGCCGCCGCACCGCTATCTGCTGGCGCGACGTCTCGAACGCGCCCGCGAACTGCTGCGCACCAGCCAATTGCCTTTCGGCGACATCGCCCTGGCCTGTGGTTTCGCCAGCGCCAGCCATTTCAGCAACCGCTTTCGCCAGGCCGTGGGCGCGACGCCGGGGCAGTACCGCAGCACGTTCGCCGACTGAGCCCTCGATCACGCCCCCGTAGGATGGCGTCGAGCGCAGCGATACCCATCGCCCGGCCTTGCGTCCGTAACGGGCTGCTAATCCACCTGGGCTGTGCCAAAATCATCGGCTTTGTCGAGCTTTGGCCGTGTCATGCCCATACCCCATCATTGCGTCGTGAGCCCCGTCTGATGGCCCTGGAAACGCTCCAGTTACGCCAGGCCGATTGGCGCGCGGAATTCGGCTTCGGTGCTTTAGAGCGCGGCCAAGGCTATGCCAAACAAGGCCGCAGCATGCTGCTGAGCATCAAGGACGGCACCCTGCTCGCCAGTTGCCGCGGTTCGGGGGCGCAAACCTATCAGCAGCGCATCCTGCTGTTGCCCAAGGGCGATACCTGGCAGGTGATCGGCCATTGCAGTTGCCCGGTGGGGCGCAACTGCAAGCATGTGGTCGCCGCCCTGCTGACCCTGGAAAATCAGCAAGCCGCCGGGATCGATCTCAGCCCGTTGATCGAGCCGCGCGCCGATGTCCTCGAACAGCGCCTGGAGGGTATACAGCCGCGGCCGATACTGACCCTCGGCAGCCATGTGCGCGTGCATTTCGATGCGCGCAAAGGCCGCATGCACGAGCAAACCCATCATCGCGCCGCCCTGGCCTTCGACTATCAGGGCCATCGCGCCTTCGGCAAGGCGGCGAAGGACCTGGTGGTGCGCCCGGCAATCGACCGGCGTCTGCGCATCGTGCGCGATGCCGAGGCCGAAGCGGCACTGCGTGAACGCCTGGAAGAAACCGGCCTGCAGCGCGCCCTGAGGCAAAGCGAGGCGCTGCCCGAGGAAGCCGGCGAGCCGTTCGAACTGGGCAGCGATGGCGCCTGGCTGACCTTCGTGCAGGAGCAACTGCCGCGCTTGCGCGAGCAGGGCTGGCAGATCCATATGCAGCCGGATTTCCACTTCAACCTGGCGCGGGTCGACGACTGGTATGGCGAGATCGAGGAGGAGCCGGAAACCGGCTGGTTCGACCTGGAGCTGGGCATCGAAGTCGACGGTCAACGCATCAGCCTGCTGCCGATTCTGTTACAGGCGATCCGCCGCACCCCCTGGCTGCTGACCAACG
>CBIHQF010000088.1:0-10079 GCA_966211665.1 uncultured Pseudomonas sp.
CACCGCGGCCTCGATCCGCGCGATTACCCGTGCCGCATGGTTCTTGCGCAGTGTTTCGGGGTCGCTGGGCGGCTCGGCGATGGCCTGGGGCGGCTCCTCGCTCGGTGTCGCTTGTTCATCCGGCGCACTGGCGGCTTGATCGTCCGCCGGGCTGGCCGCGGCGGGCTGATCGGTGCTGCCGGCGTCGTCGACGGCCGGTGCTTCGTCTGTGGCATCTGGCGGTTCGTCGACTGCTACGGTCGATCGGGGCGGCACAAACGGTTGGTTAGGATCGGGGAGGGTCAGACTCAGGCTATGCCAGCCGGCGTCGGGCAATTTGTGGCGCAGCGGCGCAATGGCTTTCGGCCAATCGGCGCTTTCGCCGTCGCCCGGGATGATGATCACCGCGCCGCTGGGGCTACCGGTATTGGCCGGCAGCCAGAGGGCGAGGAAGGATTCGTCGGCAGCCTGCAGCTGTTGCTGTTCCTGGTTCGGCAGGGACTCGGCCAGGGCCGTTGCCGTCTCCAGGCTGCGTTCGCTGGGAGCGGCGCGCACCTCAACCGGAGCGGGGGCGGCATCCGGCTCGGCGGGTTCGGCGGTTTCGGCCGCCAGCGAGGAACCACTCGCCGACAGCAGGCACAGGGCGATCACCAGACTACGCAGGTCGCAGGGCATGGGGGTTTCCCGGGCGGCAGAGGAGTTATGAGCTTAATCCGTGGTGGCGATTTTGTCAGGCTAGCCCTTAGCGAGACGGGGTGGGACTGGAGTAAGGTAAGCGTAGCCCTTTCCCATTTCGTCGCCGAGTAGCCGTGTCATGAGCCCAATGTTGTCGCGTCTTCTCGTCGTGCTGCTGATATGGCCGCTGCTGGCCGGGGCGGAGGAAGCGGCGTTGCCGCTGCGGCCGGCATTCGATGGGGCGCAGCGGGCCTGGCTCGCCGAGCACCGTCAGCTACGCGTCGGTCTGCTGATGCAGGCGCCCTGGGCGCTTTACGACCGCCGTTTGCAGCGCCTGTCCGGGGCGAACGTCGAGTTGCTGACCCGGCTGCTGCAAGGCATGGGGGTCGAACCGATTTGGGTGCGCTTCACCGAGCAGGCCGATCTCGATGGCGCGGTGCGGCGCGGCGAGGTCGACCTGGCCCCGGGGTTGGCGCAGACCCCGCAAGGCCTGCGCCTATGGCTGTATTCCAGTCCTTATATGCGGGTGCCGCATCTGGTCGTGGGCGAGCGTCGCGGCAGTAACGTGGTCGACCTCGACCGCCTGGGCCGCGAAGACAGCCTGGCGGTGCGCGAGCCGAGTCCGGCGTTCGACTACCTGCGCAAAAATTACGGCAACCTGCATTTGCAGGCGGTGAGCTCGGAGCGCAGCGCCTTGCTGCGCCTGTTGCGCAAGGAGGTCGGCTATGCAGTGGTCGACGAGGCGCGCCTCAGCCTGTTGCTGCGCGAGCCCCAGTTCGCCGGCATGAGCATTGTCGGCGATATCGGTTTGCCGCAGCTGTTGCGTATCGCCACCCGGCGCGACCAGCCCTTGCTGGCGGATATCGTCGAGCAGACCCTGCAAGCGCTGCCGCCGCGCGAGATCGAGCAACTGCGCGCGCGCTGGATGCCCTTGCGTTACCCGCAGGTCGGCGACTCCCTGGCGTTCTGGCGCGGCTTCAGCCTGTTGCTGCTGGGCGTGCTGCTGGCGAGCGCGGCGATCATTGCGCATCTGCGGCAGCAACGCCGCAGCCTGGAGCGCCAGCTGCTGGACGCCCGACATGCCATGGGCCTGCGCGAGACGGCCGAGCAGGCCCTGCGATTGGCGCAGTTTTCCATCGATCACAGCACCCTGGGCATTCTCTGGGTCAACTGGGACAGCCATGTGCGCTATGCCAATCGCGCCGCCGAAACGATGCTCGGGTATGACTCTGGCGCCTTGGTCGAGCAACCGCTGCAGGCGCTCGAACCCAGCCTGAACATGGACCGCTGGCTGAGCCTGTGGAAGTCGGCCCGGGCCGGCAACGAAGCCAGGCCGAGTTTCGAAACCGACTGCTTGCGCGCCGATGGCGGGCGGTTGCCAGTGGATGTGTCGCTGAGTTTCCTGCGCTTCGACCGCGAGGAATACCTGGTGGTGTTTCTCAGCGATATCACCGAGCGCCGGCGCGCCCGCGCCGCTTTGCAGGAAAGCGAGGCGCGGCTCAAGGGCATCGCCGGTAACGTGCCCGGTCTGGTGTTTCGCCTGGAGCGCGCGGGCTTCGAGGCGCCGGTGGTGTTCGCCTATATCAGCGAAGCCAGCATCGAGCTGGTCGGCTACCCGGCCGCCGAATTGCAGCGCGCCGATCGCGGTTTGCGCAGCCTGGTCCATCCGGCGGATCAGGCGAGTTACCGGCGGACCCAGGACGCGGCCCTGGCCGGTGACAGCGATTGGCAGTGGCAGGGGCGCATCCTCACCCGCGACGGCGAGCTGCGCTGGGCCGATATCAAGGCCACCGCCCGCCCGCTGGGCGAAGGCCGGGTGGTATGGGACGGGATCGTCTGGGACATCACCGAGAACAAGCAGGTGGAGCTGGAGCTCGGCGAGTCGCGGGCGCGCCTGCGCGAGTTGTCGGCGCACCTGGAGAGCGTGCGCGAAGAGGAGAAGGCGCGCATAGCCCGCGAAGTGCATGACGAATTGGGCCAGGTGCTCACCGTGCTCAAGTTTGAAACCGCCATGTGCGAACTGGTTTGCGCTGGTCAGCTGCCGGAGCTGGATCAACGTCTGCAAAGCATCAAGCGCCTGATCGCCCAGTTGTTCCAACTGGTGCGCGATGTGGCTACGGCCCTGCGTCCGCCGATTCTCGATGCCGGCATCGCTTCGGCGATCGAATGGCAGGTCCGCCGTTTCGAGGCGCGTACCCAGATCCCGTGTCTGGTGGAGGTGCCCGAGCAGGTGCCGGAACTGAGCGACAGCAAGGCCATCGGCCTGTTTCGCATCCTTCAGGAGGCGCTGACCAACGTCATGCGCCATGCCGGCGCGCACAGTGTGCAGGTGCGCCTGAGCCTGGAGCAGGATGAGCTGTGTCTGTGGGTCAGCGACGACGGCAAGGGCTTCGTCGCCGAGCAACGCCAGCCGGGGCAGTCGTTCGGTCTGGTCGGCATGCAGGAGCGGGTGCTGATGCTCGGCGGCCGCTTGAGCATTGACAGCCGGCCCGGCGAAGGTACTACGCTGTGCGCCCGAGTGGCGGTGACCGAGGAGCAAGTAGCGTGATCAAGGTAATGGTGGCCGAAGACCACAAGATCGTGCGTGAAGGCATCAAGCAGTTGATCGGCATGGCCCCCGACCTCGAAGTGGTTGGCGAGGCGAGCAACGGCGAGCAGTTGCTCGAGGGCCTGCGCCGCACCCCGTGCGATGTGGTGCTGCTGGACATCAGCATGCCCGGGGTCAACGGTCTCGAGGCCATCCCGCGGATCCGCGCCCTGGCCGCGGCGCCGGTGATCCTGGTGCTGTCGATGCACAACGAGGCGCAGATGGCCGCCCGCGCGCTCAAGGTCGGCGCTGCCGGCTACGCGACCAAGGACAGCGAACCGGCGCTGCTGATCACCGCGATTCGGCGGGTCGCCGGCGGCGGGCGCTACATCGACCCGGACCTGGCCGACCGCATGGTCTTCGAGGTCGGCCTGACCGACTCGCGACCGCCCCACGCGCAGCTGTCAGAGCGTGAATTTTCAGTATTCGAACGCCTGGTGCGCGGCGAAGGGGTCAACGACATCGCCCTGCATCTGGCGGTCAGCAACAAGACCGTGAGCACCCATAAGGCGCGGTTGATGCAGAAGCTCGGGGTGCACTCGGTGGCCGATCTGGTGCGCTATGCCATGGAGCATCGCTTGGTCTGATGTCCGCACCATATCCTTGCCCTTTGTAGGGCAATCCCTACAGAAAACTCTCCGTTGGTCCGATGACAGATCGTCATCCCGACCGATTTTGCCGCTGGCCTATCGCCCCTAATCTGTGTGCAACGACGTACAGATAACAACAAGGGTGCGGTGATGTCCGAGTCTCAGGCAAGCGATGTATTGGTGAGCTTCCGCGGCGTGCAGAAGAGCTATGATGGCGAATCGCTGATCGTCAAAGATCTCAATCTGGATATCCGTAAAGGTGAGTTCCTCACCCTGCTCGGCCCTTCGGGTTCGGGCAAAACCACCAGCCTGATGATGCTGGCCGGTTTCGAAACCCCCACCGCCGGCGAAATCCTCCTCGACGGCCGCTCGCTGAACAAACTGCCGCCGCACAAGCGCGACATCGGCATGGTGTTTCAGAACTATGCGCTGTTCCCGCACATGACGGTGGCCGAAAACCTCGCGTTCCCCCTGTCGGTACGCGGCCTGTCGCGCACCGACAGCAGCGAGCGGGTCAAGCGCGCGTTGTCGATGGTGCAACTCGACAGCTTCCGCAATCGCTACCCAGGCCAGTTGTCCGGCGGCCAGCAGCAGCGTGTGGCCCTGGCCCGGGCGCTGGTGTTCGAGCCGCAACTGGTGCTGATGGACGAACCCCTGGGCGCGCTCGACAAGCAGCTGCGCGAGCACATGCAGATGGAGATCAAGCACCTGCACCAGCGCCTGGGCGTGACCGTGGTCTACGTGACCCACGATCAGGGCGAAGCGCTGACCATGTCCGACCGGGTCGCGGTGTTCCATCAGGGCGAGATCCAGCAGATCGCCGACCCGCGCACGCTCTATGAGGCGCCGCGCAATACCTTCGTCGCCAACTTCATCGGCGAGAACAACCGCCTCAGCGGTCGCCTGCTCAGCCAGAACGGCGAGCGCTGCAGGGTCGGTCTGGCTCGGGGCGAGGAGGTCGAGGCGCTGGCGATCAATGTCGGCCGTCCCGGCGAGCCGGTGACCCTGTCGGTCCGCCCCGAGCGGGTGCGCCTGAACGGCTCCAGCGAGAGCTGCCGCAACCGCTTCTCCGGGCGGGTGGCCGAATTCATCTACCTGGGCGACCACGTGCGGGTGCGCCTGGAAGTCTGTGGCATGAGCGATTTTTTCGTAAAACAGCCGATCGCCGAACTCGACCCCGCCTTGGCGGTGGGCGATGTGGTGCCGATCGGTTGGCAAGTGGAGCACGTTCGCGCGCTCGATCCGTTGCTGGACAGTCATTGATAGCGCTTGACAGACCTTAACCACAGTGGAGACAACAATAATGAGCAAAACCCTCTCGTTCTCGGCACTTACTTTGGCCATGGCCTGCGCCATGCCGGCGCTGGCGGTCGACCTGACGGTGATTTCCTTCGGCGGCGCGAACAAGGCCGCTCAGTCCAAGGCCTACTACGAACCCTGGGAGGCGAATGGCAACGGCAAGGTCATCGCCGGCGAGTACAACGGTGAAATGGCGCGGATCAAGGCCATGGTCGACACCAACAGCGTGTCCTGGAACCTGGTCGAAGTGGAGTCGCCGGAACTGGCCCGCGGTTGCGACGAAGGCATGTTCGAGGAGCTCGATCCGGCGCTGTTCGGCAACCCCGCGGATTTCGTCGAGGGCGCGATTCAGCCTTGCGGCGTCGGCTTCTTCGTCTGGTCCACGGTGCTCGCCTACAACGCCGACAAGCTGAGCAGCGCACCGAGCGGTTGGGCGGATTTCTGGGACACCGAGAAGTTTCCGGGTAAGCGCGGCCTGCGCAAGGGCGCCAAGTACACCCTGGAATTCGCCTTGATGGCCGACGGCGTACCGGTCAAGGACGTCTATAGCGTACTGGCGACCAAAGAAGGCCAGGACCGTGCGTTCGCCAAGCTCGACCAGATCAAGCCGAGCATTCAGTGGTGGGAAGCCGGTGCCCAGCCGCCGCAGTTCCTCGCTTCCGGCGACGTGGTGATGAGCTCCGCCTACAACGGTCGGATCGCCGCGGTGCAGAACGAAAGCAACCTGAAGGTGGTGTGGAACGGCGGCATCTACGACTTCGATGCTTGGGCCATCCCCATGGGTGCCAAGGACAAGGACGCCGCACAGAAATTCATCGCCTTCTCGGTCAGCCCCGAGCAGCAGAAGATTTACTCGGAAAACATCGCCTACGGCCCGGCCAATAAGAAAGCCGTCGAGTTGCTCGACCCCAAACTGCTCAAGGACATGCCGACCACCCCGGAAAATATCGCCAACCAAGTGGCGATGGACGTGACCTTCTGGGCCGACTTCGGCGAGCAGCTGGAACAGCGCTTCAACGCCTGGGCCGCGCGCAACTGAGTCGTCTGCTGGTAATGCCCCTCCGCGCTGGCGCGGAGGGGATGTCTCCCCCGTTTTCCGGAGTTCGCTATGGCCATCGCAGTGCCCCTGACCGAGGTCGCCGGCCCCACCCTGAAACAGCGTCTGGCCCGGGCCGAGCGCGTCAACCGCTGGAAGGCGCAAGCGCTGATTCTGCCGTTGCTGGTGTTCCTGGTGCTGGTCTTTCTGGTTCCCATCGCCGCCTTGCTCGACCGCAGCCTGGACAACCCTGAAGTGGTCGGCGCCATGCCGCGCACCGTAGCGGCGATCGCCGACTGGGACGGCAAGGCCTTGCCGGACGAGCCGGTTTACCGCGCCCTGGCCCTGGATCTGGCCGAAGCGCGGCGCGAGCAGAGCATCGGCGACCTGTCCAAGCGCCTGAACATGGAACTGGCCGGCTACCGTAGCCTGATCGCCAGGACCGGCCGCGCGCTGCCGTTCAAGACCGAGCCGGCGTCCTACAAGGACGCGCTGGAGAGTCTCGACGAGCGTTGGGGCGATCCTGCCTATTGGCAGGTGGTCCGCCGCAACACCAGTGCCGTCACCCCTTATTACCTGCTGGCCGCCCTCGACCACCGGATCGACGATCTCGGCGAGCTGGCGCCGGCCACCCCGGATCAGGCTATCTACCTGGACATCTTCGCCCGCACCTTCTGGATGGGCCTGGTGATCACCGCCATCTGCCTGGTGCTGGCCTATCCGCTGGCCTACCTGCTGGCGAACCTGCCGACCCGCCAGGGCAACCTGCTGATGATCCTGGTACTGCTGCCGTTCTGGACCTCGATCCTGGTGCGCGTGGCCGCCTGGATCGTACTGTTGCAATCGAGCGGCCTGATCAACAGTGCGCTGCTCGGCCTCGGCATCATCGATAAGCCGCTGCAATTGGTATTCAACCGTGGCGGGGTGTACATCTCCATGGTGCACATCATGCTGCCGTTCATGATTCTGCCGATCTACAGCGTGATGAAGGGCATCTCGCCGACCTATATGCGCGCGGCTATCTCGCTCGGTTGTCATCCGTTCGCCAGCTTCTGGCGGGTGTATTTCCCGCAGACCCTGGCCGGTGTCAGCGCCGGCGGCCTGCTCGTGTTCATCCTGTCGATCGGCTACTACATCACCCCGGCATTGCTCGGCAGCCCGGGCGATCAGATGGTCAGCTACTTCGTCGCGTTCTACACCAACAGCTCGATCAACTGGGGCATGGCCACGGCGCTGGGCGGCCTGCTGCTGCTCGCCACCCTGGTGCTCTACGTGGTTTACAGCTGGCTGGTGGGCGCGAGCCGCCTGCGTCTGGGCTAAAAAAGGCTATGTCTGAATTAGCTATTGCAGAAAATCGTTCGGAAGAGCGCAGAACCTGTAGGAGCGGGCTTGCCCGCGATGCTTTTGCGTTACCGGTTATCGCGGGCAAGGACTAGGCGTCCCCCCTCTCCCCCGGGAGACGACTGCATGGATGCAGGAGGTAGGGCGACGCAGGATGCCAAAGCCGAGAGTGCCCGAAGGGCGGCAGAGGGGCCTGGCCCCTCAACTACAGATTGATTGGAGAACCACTATGCTCAGTCCTTACATGTCCCCGGTCGAGCGCGTCTGGCATTACAGCCTGCGCACGATCTGCGCGCTGGTGCTGCTGTTCCTGATTCTGCCGGTGCTGGTGATCATTCCGCTGTCGTTCACCTCGGGAACCTTTCTGGTCTACCCGATCGAGCACTTGTCGCTGCGTTGGTACGAAGACTTTTTCGCTTCGGCCAGTTGGATGCGCGCACTGAAGAACAGCCTGATCGTCGCCCCGGCCGCCACCGTGCTGGCCATGGTGCTCGGCACCCTGGCCTCGATCGGCCTGACCCGCGGCGAGTTCCGTGGCAAGGCGCTGGTGATGAGCCTTCTGATTTCGCCGATGGTGGTGCCGGTGGTGATCGTCGGTGTGGCCAGCTACCTGTTCTTCGCCCCTTTGGGCCTGGGCAACAGCTACCTGTCGCTGATCCTGGTGCACGCGGTGCTCGGCGTGCCTTTCGTGATCATCACGGTGTCGGCGACCTTGCAAGGTTTCAACCAGAACCTGGTGCGCGCGGCCGCCAGCCTGGGCGCCACGCCGCTGACGGCGTTCCGCCGGGTGACCTTGCCGCTGATCGCTCCGGGCGTCATCTCCGGCGCGCTGTTCGCCTTCGCCACCTCATTCGACGAGGTGGTGGTGACCCTGTTCCTCGCCGGCCCCGAGCAGGTCACGCTGCCGCGGCAGATGTTCAGCGGCATCCGCGAGAACCTGTCGCCGACCATCGCCGCCGCGGCGACCTTGTTGATCGGTTTCTCGGTCCTGCTGTTACTGACCCTGGAATGGCTGCGCGGGCGCAGCGAGAAACTGCGCACCCAACAACCCGCTTGAATTCCCTGCCCAAGAGAGCGCCATGACCCTGCAACTTGAAGAGCCCGGCCTGCTGCGTCAGCAGGCCTATATCAACGGCCAATGGTGCGAAGCCGACAATGGCGCGCGCACCGAGATTCTCAACCCGGCCAGCGGAGAACCGATCGGCAGCGTGCCGAATCTCGGCCGCGCCGAGGCCCGCCGTGCCATAGCCGCGGCCCAGGCCGCTCAGCCGGCCTGGCGCGCGCTGACCGCCAAGGCGCGCGCGCAATTGCTGCGCAACTGGTTCGAACTGATCCTGGCCAACCAGGAAGACCTGGCGCGGATCATGACCGCCGAGCAAGGCAAGCCATTGGCTGAGGCCCGCGGCGAGATCGCCTACGCGGCATCCTTTATCGAGTGGTTCGCCGAGGAGGCCAAGCGCGCCTACGGCGATGTGATTCCGGCGCATGCCGCGGACAAGCGCATCCTGGTACAGAAGGAGCCGGTCGGCGTCGCCGCCGCCATCACTCCCTGGAATTTCCCCAGCGCGATGATCACCCGCAAGGCCGGTCCGGCCCTGGCGGCGGGTTGCGCCATGGTCCTCAAACCAGCGCCGCAGACGCCGTTCTCGGCCCTGGCACTGGCCGCCCTGGCCGAGCGCGCGGGCATTCCCGCCGGGTTGTTCAGCGTGCTGCCGGCGGATGTCGCCAGTTCCCGCGAGGTGGGCGCCGAGCTGTGCGAGAACCCCGTCGTGCGCAAACTGTCGTTCACCGGCTCCACCGGGGTCGGCATCAAGTTGATGGAGCAGTGCGCGCCGACCCTGAAGAAGCTCTCGCTGGAGCTGGGTGGCAACGCGCCCTTTATCGTGTTCGACGATGCCGACCTGGATGCGGCGGTCGAGGGCGCGATCATCTCCAAGTACCGCAATGCCGGGCAGACCTGTGTGTGCGCCAACCGCCTGTATGTGCAGGACGGCGTGTACGACGCCTTCGCCGCCAAGCTGCAGGCTGCGGTGGCCAAGCTGAAAGTCGGTAACGGCATGGACGAGGGCGTGACCACCGGCCCCCTGATCAATGCCGAGGCCGTGGCCAAGGTCCAGCGCCACCTGGCCGATGCCCTGGACAAGGGCGCGACCCTGGTCGCCGGCGGCAACAGCCTGGGCGGCAATTTCTTCGAGCCGACCATCGTCACGGGCGTTACCGCCGACATGGCGGTGGCCCGCGAGGAAACCTTCGGCCCGCTGGCACCACTGTTCCGCTTCAGCGACGAGGCCGAGGTGATCCGCCAGGCCAACGACACCGAATTCGGCCTGGCCGCGTACTTCTATGCCCGCGACTTGGGCCGGGTGTTCCGCGTCGCCGAGGCCCTGGAGTACGGCATGGTCGGCATCAATACCGGCGTCATCTCCACCGAAGTGGCGCCGTTCGGCGGCATGAAATCCTCCGGCCTGGGTCGTGAAGGTTCCAAGTACGGCTTGGATGAGTATCTGGAAATCAAATACCTGTGCCTGGGTATGTAGGGTGCGCCGTGCGCACCTTGTCTATTTTCGGTGCG
>CBIHQF010000089.1:0-10051 GCA_966211665.1 uncultured Pseudomonas sp.
CTCGATCCGAACAACCCGATGCAGATCATCGGCATCCTCGACTGGGAGCTGACCACTATCGGCGACCCGCTGATGGATTTGGGCACCACCCTCGCTTACTGGATCGAGGCGGCCGACCCGGCGCCGGTGCAATTGATGCGCCGCCAGCCCAGCAATGCGCCCGGCATGCTCACGCGTCGCGAATTCGTCGACTATTACGCCGAGCGTTCGGGCATCCGGATCGATAACTTCGACTTCTATTACACCTACGGCCTGTTCCGCCTGGCCGGTATCGTGCAGCAGATCTATTACCGCTTCTTCCACGGCCAGACCCAGGACAAACGCTTCGCCCAGTTCGTTCAGATGAACAAACTGCTGGAGCAGATGAGCCTGCAGGTCATCGATAAATCCACGCTCTAATCCGGCTCAATCAAGGTAGCGCACTTATGTCCAAGACCACTCTGTTCGACCTCGACGGCAAGATTGCTTTCGTTTCCGGCGCCAGCCGCGGTATCGGTGAAGCCATCGCCAAGCTGCTGGCCCAGCAAGGCGCTCACGTCATCGTTTCCAGCCGCAAGATCGAAGGCTGCCAGGGTGTGGCCGACGCCATCATCGCAGAAGGTGGCAAAGCCACCGCGATCGCCTGCCATATCGGCGAAATGGAACAAATCACCAACGTCTTCGCGCAGATCCGCGAGCAGTTCGGCCGCTTGGATATCCTGGTCAACAACGCCGCCACCAACCCGCAGTTCGGTAACGTGCTGGAAACCGACCTGGGCGCTTTCCAGAAGACCGTCGATGTGAATATCCGCGGCTACTACTTCATGTCCATCGAAGGCGGCAAGCTGATGAAGGAGAACGGAGGCGGCAGCATCATCAACGTCGCCTCGATCAATGGCGTCAGCCCAGGCGAGATGCAAGGCATCTACTCGGTGACCAAGGCCGCGGTGATCAGCATGACCAAGGTCTTCGCCAAGGAATGCGCGCAGTTCGGCATCCGCTGCAACGCCCTGCTGCCTGGCCTGACCGATACCAAGTTCGCCTCGGCCCTGACCAAGAACGACGCCATCCTGAATGTCGCCCTGCAGCGCATTCCGCTCAAGCGCGTGGCCGACCCGAGCGAAATGGCCGGCGCGGTGCTGTACCTGGCCAGCGACGCATCCAGCTATACCACCGGCGTTTCGTTGAATGTGGATGGCGGTTTCCTTTCCTAATCGTTAGGGCCTGACAGCCCTACGGGCTGCATTCGTCGCAGTGGCGCGCCTCCTACGAGTCCTGCGCCGCTGTCGGAGTCCGTAGCCCGGATAAGCGCCAGCGCAATCCGGGAGCAAGCGCGCGGTAAAGCCTGCCGCTAAATCCTATTGCCAATCCTGCAACGCCTGCTTGGCGGCCTGGTTTACCGGTTGGGCCAACAACCCGGTGGGCGTCAGGCTGACGCTGAAGACCGCATCGTCGGCCATCGGCAGATAGGTCACCCGGTACGCCTGCGGATCGAACATGAACAAGTCGTGCTGACCCAGGCGCAGCCAGCGCCAGAGATCGACACCATAGGGGCTCGCCGCCAGGGCGACGCCCGTTTGTTGGGCCAAGGCTTGCTGTTCGATGGCGAGGAAGCGTCCCGAAAGTCGCTCCAGGCGATAGCCCGGCTCCAAGCCGATCAAGGCGGCCAGCCCCTTCCATTGCAACACCCGCGCATCCAACTGCCAGAGATCGCCTTCGAGGGTTAGGGTGCGTTCGTGCACGCCTTCCAAGATGCTGACCCGATAGCGCGTGCCATCCCCCTGAAAGCTCAAGGTCGCGAGCGGTTTGTCTTGCGGCAAGGGGGCATAGCTGTAGAGGTCGTACGCCACCAGGCCGATCAGCCCGGCGAGCGCGAGGAACGCGATGCCGCAGGTGCCGCGCAACCAACCGAGAAACCAATGGCTGTTGAGCAGGATGCGCGCCGCGATAAATACCGCCAACACCGCCAGTAGCGCGATGACCCAGGCCAGACCGTCGTATTGCATCGACTCAATTCCTTCTGCGTGAAAATCCCGGCATTATGCGCAGCTGCCTCGCTGGCGAATAGCGAGATCACCGCACAATTAGACGCAGGACGTGTTTTTCTGATGCCCTTTCCCTTCGAACTCGCCGTTGATCCCTCGACGTTGGCGATTCTTGCCCTGGTCGCATTTGCCGCGGGCTTTATCGACGCCATTGCCGGCGGCGGCGGTTTGCTGACCATCCCCGCGCTGCTGACTGCCGGTTTACCGCCGCACCTGGTGCTGGGCACCAATAAGCTGTGCGCCACTTTCGGCGCCGCGGTGGCCAGCCATACCTTCTACCGGCGCAAATTATTCGTGCCGCGCCAGTGGCGCAATGCGCTGATAGCCACCGCCATCGGCGCGCTGCTTGGCGCGGCGCTGGCGCAGTGGCTGCCGGCGGCCTGGCTCAACCGGATGCTGCCGGCCGTGGTGTTCGCTTGCGGACTGTATTTGTTGTTCGGCCGCACTCCGCAAGCGCCCACCGAGGCCGAGCCGTCGATTCCATCAGGGCGGCAGTGGCCGCAGGGGCTTGGCCTGGGTTTCTACGATGGTGTGGCCGGCCCCGGCACCGGGGCGTTCTGGACCGTCAGCAGCCTGCTGCTTTATCCCTTGGATCTGCTGCGCGCCAGCGGCGTCGCGCGAACCATGAATTTCGTCAGCAACGCCTGTGCGCTATCGGTGTTTATCGTCAACGGCAATGTCGCCTGGCTGCTCGGTATCTGCATGGGCATCGCCCTGATGGCGGGCGCCTTTATCGGCGCACGCACGGCGATCAAGGGCGGCTCGAAATTCATCCGACCGGTATTCATTCTGGTGGTGTTGGCGTTGACCGCGCGTCTAGCTTGGCAACACTGGTTCGGGTTGGCCTAAACGCTGCGCGACGTAGACGTCGATCAGGTAGCGGGCGATCGAGCGGGCCGCGGGCAGTGGCGGCAACTGGTGCACGCTGAACCATTGGGCGTCTTCGATCTCGTCGGCCTGCATGACGATCTCGCCTGCGGCGTATTCGGCATGAAAGCCGAGCATCAACGAATGCGGGAACGGCCAGCCTTGGCTACCGAGATAGCGCAGGTTACGGATCTCGACGCCAACCTCTTCGCGCACTTCCCGCGCCACGCAATGCTCCACCGACTCCCCCGCCTCGACGAATCCGGCCAGGGTGCTGTAAACGCCGGGAACGAAACGCGGCGAGCGCGCCAGGAGGATTTCATCGCCGCGGGTCACCAGCACGATCATGCTCGGCGACAGCCGCGGGTAATGGTGCAGCTCGCAACGCGGACAATGCATGGCGCGCTCGCCGGCGATATGCCGCATGGGTTCGCCGCAACTGCCACAAAAACGGTGGTGCGCGGCCCAGGTGCCGATCTGCGTGGCGTAACTGAGAAGCTTGAAGGTGTCGGCATCGCCCTGCAGCATGAACTGCCGCAGGCTTTGCCAGGCGCAGCCCGGCAGGTCGATGGGCTGCGACAGTTCGAGCAGATAGATCGCATCGCCGTCGAAATGGCCGATGCCATGTTCGGCGAGAACCGGCAAATCCTGCTTTTTCAGCCATTCGCGGGGGAACAGCACGCCATTGTCATCGGACAGAAAGTGCTGTTTGCAGTGCGCCAGCACCCAGCCGCCGGGCTGTTCGATATCCAGTAGAGTGGGATGCCAACGTTGAGTCATTAAGTGGTCACCGGTACGCCGAGTACACGCACGCTTTCTTCCGCCAAATCGAGCACGCTGGGTTTGGTTTCCGGTCGCAGCACGGCGCCGGCCTCTAAGTAATATTCCAGGCTGCTCAAGGCGTCGGCAAGGGTTTCCAGCATTTGCTCGGAAGGCATTTGCGGGGCTTCGAGCATCTGCTTCTCGATATAGTCAGCGCAAGCGCCGACCAGCATGGCCGCGCGCTCCTGACCGAGAAACCACAAGCCGCCGCGTACCGCCTGCAAGCTGAAAGGTACGTTGGACAGGTGCATGCGGTCGCCGTTCGATTCGAGGTAAGCGGTGATCGCCCGCTTGGCCAGCCCCAAGCCGCCCTGGGCCTCATCGACCACGACGATCCGTGCCTCGGTGAGCTGGTGCTGAGCGAAAGACTCGGCCTCCTCCCCTGGCTTGGCCACGGCTGGGCGGGCTTCTTGACGATCGCCGCGCTCCAGGCTGGCGACCATACCCTCGACATAGAGTACGGCGTCCGCCAATTTGAGCAATTCGTCGCTCGGCGGCGGGCTCGCCTCGGTCCATGCGGCGACGGTCCGCAACTGCGCATTCAGCGAGTTGCCGGCCGAGCTGAGGCCGACCATGCCCAGGGTCTTGCTCAATTTACCGAGCAGCGCGTGCAAACTGCTGAGGTGATCCGCCTGCAAGGTGCCGCGCTCGATCAGATCGAGCATGTCCTTGAGGCTGGCCAGCTCTTCACGAATGGCCGAGCCCAAGGAGCGCATCACCGCCTGGCCTGGGCCGGCCAAACGGCGCGACTCCTCTTCCAGCAAGTGATCGGTAAAGGGCAAGGAGGTCAGCCCGAATATGTTGCGCAACGGCGTGACCAGAGGGCCGCGGCTATCGGCCAGGGTGACCAGGTAGAGTAGTTCCTTGAGCAGATTGCGCGGCGGTTCGTACTGCGCATTAGCGAGCATTTGCTTGAGTTCGCGGTCGATTCGCGAAAACAGCTGCTTACGCGACTTGCGCGGCAGCAATTGACCGTCGATCTGGGCTTCCAGGGCCGCAGCGCCGATCCAGCACAGGCGCCCGCGGGGCTCGTTGGCGAACAGGCTATCCAAGCGTCCCATGGCTCGCCCCATCAGCTTCAAGCTGGCCTGGGGATTCTGCTCACGAATGAAGCCGAGCAAACCGACCTGGTACATATGGCGCAAGCGGCGCGCCTCGCTGTCTCTGGCTGCCGCATCCAAACTGGGCGGTGCACTGCGCGGGCGCGGCTGGTCGAGCCGTACACTGAAAAAGAAACTTTCCGGCAATGCCGGTTGGCCACCGGCTTGGCGCAAGGCATTGATGGCCGGCAGCAGCAGTTCAGGCATTTCCTGGCGATGTGCGTCGACATTTTCCAAGTACTGGCGCAACACGTGCAGGGCGTTGCTCAATGCCGAAAGCTGAACATTGCGCTCTTCGCCGGCGCCCACCGGGATGTCGGTGGCCTGATCCAGCACTTCCTGCGCCAACAGCTCGGCGCCCGCCTGTTCGATCAGGTTGAGGGTGCCGCGCACTTGCTGGAGATTTTCCACCGCTTGCTGCAACAGACTGCCGTTGTGCCGCTCGGCGATGAATTGCTCGAGGCTCGACTCCGCCTCCTCCATGGTGGCGAACAATTCGTTACGTACCAAACTAAGGGACGTGGCTCCTGAAACCATGAGCTATTGCGCCTCCCGCGCTGGTAGAAAAAACAGATGCAGGCACTGCATCAGTCGTCGAACTCAGGCTTTTGCTTGCTCATTTGAGCCGTCATCGCCACGCGCAAATCGACGGATTGCAGCATGGCTGCGTTCCAGGTGGCGATATATTCGAGGCCGTCGTCGACACGGTGGTCGCGCATATAACGAATCATTTCCTTGGTGCCGCGTACCGCAACCGGCGATTTCGCGGCTATGTCGCGGGCAATCGCCATTACCCCCTCCAACAGTTCGCTGGCGTGCGCATAGGTGCGGTTGACCAGGCCGATGCTGCGCGCCTCTTCGCCGTCGATGGTGCGACCGGTGAACGCCAGCTCGCGCATCATGCCGTCGCCGATAATTCGTGGCAGACGTTGCAGGGTTCCGACATCGGCGGCCATGCCGAGGTCGATTTCCTTGATCGAGAACTGCGCATCGCGCGTTGCATAGCGCATGTCGCAGGTGGTGATGAGGTCGATCGCGCCGCCCAGGCAATAGCCCTGAATCGCCGCCAGTACCGGCTTGCGGCAATTGTCCACGGCGTTGAAAGAAGCTTGCAATTGCAGGATTTTGCGCCTCAGCGCCTCGGCATTGCGGCCGACATCCTTGCCTAATTGGCTGCCGACCTGGGCCAGCATCATCAAATCGATACCCGAGGAGAAGTGCTTACCGGCCCCCGAGAGCACGACGACGCGTACTTCATCGGTGTCATCGATCCAGCGGAAGATCTCGACGATTTCCGGCCAGAACTCAGCGCCCATGGCGTTGACTTTTTCCGGTCGATTGATCGTCACATGGGCGATCTTATCCGCCAGTTCGACGCGAAAGGCTTGGTATTGGGACACGGCAATCATCCTCGGCAGCAGGCGGCGCTAGAACCTATAGTCATATGCTTATGGTAAAGCCGCCCAACTATAACAAGAGCGACATAAATGTCGATGCCGGTATCTGTGATGCAGACCACGTCATCGGAGTTAAGCCGTATTCTGAATATCGTTCTTAAGCTCTTGATCTACTGAAGCTTAGCTCTTGATCCACTGAAGATAGTCCATGCCTGCAAATGCTGCCTGTGGGCGACTCGGGTTTATTCGCGCGGCTTGATGCAATCGACCGTATAGATGTCCCCCTGCGGACCTTCCTGGCGTTGCAAGCCATGCACATCCGCATCGAAGCCGGGAAAACTGAGATCGAAGGCACGGGCGAATGCCAGGTAATCGATGATCGAACGGGTCGCCGCGGTGAAGCGCTCGCCCGGCATGATCAAGGGAATACCGGGCGGGTACGGCACCAGCATCACCGCGGCGACACGCCCTTCCAACTGGTCGATCGGCACGGCCTCGACCTCGCCACGCACCAATTGGTCGTAGGCATCGGCGGGTTTCATGGCGATTTCCGGTAGCGTCGTGTACATGCGCTTCATCGCGTTGGCGGTGGCGTTGTCGCCGTAACAGCGGTGCAAGGCATCGCAGAGGTCGCGCAGGCCCATGCCCTGGTACTGCGCTCCACCCGCCTGGGCGACCGTGGGCAAGGCGTCGATCAGCGGCAGGTTGGCGTCGTAGCTGCGCTTGAACTCGAGCAGTTCGGTCAGCAACGTGCTCCATTTGCCTTTAGTGATGCCCATGGAGAACAGCACCAGAAAGGAATACAGGCCGGTCTTCTCCACCACCAGACCGCGCTCCCAGAGGAACTTGCCGACCACCGCGGCGGGAATACCGCGCCGGTCCAGCTTGCCGCCGGCGGTCAGCCCCGGCGTGACCAGGGTGACCTTGATCGGATCGAGCAGCACGTAGTCAGCGGCGATATCGCCGAAGCCATGCCAATCGGCCTGGGGCTGCAACAGCCATTGCGCGGTCGCGACATCGTCGGCGCCCTCGGCCTGGGGCGGCTGCCAGATGCTGAACCACCAATCCTCGGCGTCGAGGTTCTGCCGCAAATTGGCCAGGGCGCGGCGAAAACTCAAGGCCTCGTCGAAGGTTTCCTGGATCAGCGAGCGCCCGGCCGGCCCTTCCATCATCGCCGAGGCCACATCCAGCGAGGCGATGATGCCGTACTGCGGCGAGGTCGAGATGTGCATCATGAAGGCTTCGTTGAAGCGGTCGCGATCGAGCTGGCGCACGCCGCCGTCCTGCACGTGGATCATCGAGGCCTGGCTGAACGCCGCCAGCAGCTTATGGGTGGAATGGGTGCTGAACACCAGTGGCGCCTTGTCCCCACGCACGGTGCCCATGCCATAGCGCCCGGCGTAGAACTCATGAAAGGCCGCATAGGCGTACCAGGCTTCGTCGAAGTGCAGCACCTCGACGCTGTCGCCCAGGGTCTGCTTGATCAGTTCGGCGTTGTAACACAGGCCGTCGTAGGTCGAGTTGGTCACCACCACCAGTTTGACCATGGCCCCGCCGCCGCCCGGCGTGTGACCACGCGGCTCACGGTTACAAGCAAGGGGGCTGGCATCGATCTTGGCCTGGATCGATTCGCGGCTGAATTCGCTCAGCGGAATCGGCCCGATGATGCCCAGCTCGTTACGCTCGGGGCTCAGATACAGCGGAATGGCGCCGGTCATGATGATCGAATGGAGAATCGACTTGTGGCAGTTGCGGTCGACCAGCACCAGGTCGTCGCGACCGACCATGGAATGCCAGACGATCTTGTTCGCTGTCGAGGTGCCGTTGATCACGAAGTAGGTGTGGTCGGCGCCGAAGTTGCGTGCCGCGCGGGCCTCGGCTTCGGCCAGAGGGCCGGTGTGATCGAGCAACGAGCCGAGTTCCGGTACCGACACCGAGAGGTCGGAACGCAGCGTGTTCTCGCCGAAGAACTGATGGAAGGCCTGGCCCACCGGGCTTTTGCGATAAGCCACGCCGCCACCGTGGCCGGGCGTATGCCAGGAATAGTTGGATTGCGCAGTGTGCTGCACCAGAGCCCTGAAGAACGGCGGCAGCAAACCATCCAGGTAATTGCGTGCGGCGCGGGCCACTTGCCGGGCGAGGAAGGGCACCGTGTCTTCGAACAGATAAAGGATGCCGCGCAATTGATTGAGGTCGGCCATGGCCTCGGCCGGGGCATTTTCGATGGTCACCTGCTCGCCGAGGGCGAAGATCGGCAACTGCGGCGCCCGCCGGCGGGCGATACGGATCAACTCGACCATGTCCTGCAACAAGCGCTTGTTCTCCCCCGCCCCTTCGGCGGCCACCAGGATGCAGGCCAGGCCGTGGTGAGTGGAGGCGACGATACGACCCTCGGCCGAACTGGCGGTCGAAAGAATGGTGAAGCCGTCCTGCTCCAATTCCTGAGCGATGGCCCGCACCCGGTCACCGGCCACGGTATCGGCCTTGATGTCGCGGTGCACGATAAGCACGGGAAACTTCAGGTCTTTGTACATAGGCATTCCAGCATCCGTCAGAGGCGACTGCATCTGCGTTGAGTAAACACCATACGCGGCAAACACGCACCGGGGCGATGCATATCGCATCACCTAATCGTCATAACGCAGCAACCGATCATCGAATTGCTACTTTTCACGTCTTATTGTCGGATAAACCGCTCTCTAGACTGGCTGCGACTTCACCCAACTCCGGAGAGAACAACAATGAACGTACTCCTGCTCGGCGCTGGCCATATCGGCTACACCATCGCGCAATTGCTGCATAACAGTGGCGACTACCGGGTCGTCGTAGCCGATCGCGATGCCCCCTCCCTCGGCGTTATCGCCGCACTGGGGATCGCCACCCTCGAGCTCGACTCCGCCGATGGCGTCGCCCTGGAAGCGGCCATGGCCGACCAGGATGCCGTGCTCAACGCCCTGCCCTACCATATGGCCATCGGCGTGGCCAAAGCGGCGAAGAACAGCAATACCCATTACTTCGATCTGACCGAAGACGTGCACGCGACCAAGACCATCATGGAGTTGGCCAAGGACGCCCAGGTCGCGTTTATGCCGCAGTGCGGTCTGGCCCCCGGTTTTATCGGTATTGCCGCCCATTCCCTGGCCAGTCGCTTCGACAAGGTGCGCGAAGTGAAGATGCGCGTCGGCGCCCTGCCGGAATTCCCCACCAACTCGCTGAAATACAACCTGACCTGGAGCGTCGACGGCCTGGTCAACGAGTACTGCCACCCGTGCGAGGCGATCCGCAACGGCCGCCTGCAACTGGTGCAACCGCTCGAAGGCCTGGAGCACTTCTCCCTCGATGGCGTCGAGTACGAGGCCTTCAATACTTCAGGCGGCCTCGGCACCCTGTGCGAAACCCTCAAGGATCAGGTCGAAACCCTGGATTACAAGACCGTGCGCTACCCGGGCCACCGCGACCTGATGAAGTTCCTGCTGGAAGACCTGCGTCTGTCCGACAACCAGGACAAGCTCAAGGACATCCTGCGCGGCGCCGTGCCGAGCACCATGCAGGATGTGGTGCTGGTGTTCGTCACCGTCAGCGGACTGAAGGACGGCAAGCTGGTGCAACAGGTATTCAGCCGCAAGATCTTCGCCGACGTGCGTAACGGCCGGGTCACCAGCGCCATCCAGATCACCACCGCCGCCGGCATTTGCGCCGCGCTGGATCTGTTCCGCGCCAAGCGCTTGCCGCAGTCCGGTTTTATCAGCCAGGAGCAGGTAGCCCTCGACGACATCCTGGCCAACCCCTTCGGCAAAGCCTACGAGGAAAATGCCGAGCAGAACCTGGAAGCCGCATAGCA
>CBIHQF010000090.1:0-9930 GCA_966211665.1 uncultured Pseudomonas sp.
GCCTGCAGGAGCAGGGTCTACGCCTGCGCCAGACCACCGAGGCGCTGAACGCTCAGCGTTTGCAGGAATTCGGCAGCAGTCAGATGGAAGTGATCGGCCGGGTACGCATCCGCACCGAAAACAACTGCACTGCCCGCGATATCGTCCAGGTCGGCGAGAATCTGCTGTTCGGCTACAACGTATTCCTCGGCCTGAAAAAGGAAACCCGGGTCGAGGACGTGTTCTCCCTGTATCGCCTGAGCGAGCAGGACGAAGGCTATGAAGCCGAGAGCGTGGCGCTGGCCGACAGCTTTCTCGGCCAGAGCAGCTTCGTCAACGACTTCAACGAGCTCTACACCTATTACAAGAACACCCGTCTGCTGCAACTGCTGGTGCGCGACGGCAAGCTGCTGGCCAGCTTCCAGATCGGCGAGCGGGTTACCGATGTGCGTGTGTTCCGCTGGTCGATTTCCCTCGATGGCAAAGAGGTCCGCTATATCGACAACCGCGGCGAGCGCGATATAGCGCTGCCGGCGCCCTTCGATTTCGAATGGCAAAAGACTTCCCGCGAGATGGTGGTCAACGGCCGCCATCCGCATATGAATATCCTCGACACCATCTTCGTCGAGACCATCGGCGGCGACCTCACGGTCAAGGTCGAGAACAACACCGAGGACGGTCAGGGCATCTACCGCGAGGCGGTGGTCGACAAGACCCAGTCCCTGGACGACGCGCAGATCGAGTACGCCAAACTCGGCAGCCTGATCCTGCTGAAAGTCCTGCCATACCGCGAAGAACAGTGGCGCTACTTGGTGTTCAATGGCCTGACGCGCAAGGTCGAGCGTATCGACGCCATCGGCCTGGCCTGCGTGCAGCTGCCGGAAGATCACGGCATCATCTTCCCCGGCGGCTATTACCTGCAGAACGGCGAGTCCAAGGCCTTCGAGCAGTCCATGGCGGGCATGCGCTTCAAGCGCGCGGTGCGCTCGCCCAACGGCGAGGACGTGCAGTACATCTTCTACCACCCGGAAGAAGGCCGTTCGGCGCTGTTCACCTACAACATGATCAACCGCCAGCTGCACAATCCGATCTTCGGCCACGGTTACGCGCGCCTGGAAGACGGGCGCATGGTGATCTTCGCCGCCGAGGGCAGCGAGCCGACCCGCATCCACCCGATGCAGATCTGGCAGACGCCGTTCTGCAGCGACGACTTCGCCGCCCGCCAGCCGGCGCGCAGCGGCTTCTTCGGGCGCATCGGCAATGCCGAACTGGTACGCGGCGTCTCCGATCTGCTCAATCTCAGCCGCGAGATCGAGAGCCCGGAAGTCTCGGTGCCGCGCTATACCCAGCTGTGCCAGAACACCCGCCGCCTGTTCGATATCTATCACTGGCTGGGCGATGCCCACTGCCAGGGCATGGCGCCGTTGCTGCGCGAGATCGCCGCCACCGGCGAACTGGTGCTCGACGAATTCGAGAAGGTCGAGAGCATCCGTCAGCAATCGGCCCGCGCCATGGCCGAAGCCGAAACCCGGCAGAAGGCGTTGCTCTCCGGTCTGCTGCTCGATAGCTGGGATGAGGTGCAGCAGTTCGTCGACGCGCTCAACGGCATCAATGCCCAGCGCGGGCAATTGCTGACCATCCGCGACTACCGCTATATCGACGTGGCGCGTATCGATGCCATGGAAGCCGAGCTGCTCGCGGCCCAGGAGCAAGTGGCCGGCGCGACCTCGGCGTTCCTCGCCAGCAAGGCGGCGCTGGAGCCCTATGTGTTGCAGCTGGCCCAACTCGACGCCCAGGCGCAGAAGGCAGAGAGCGTCAGTCAGCTGAACGAGCCGCTCGCGGCATTGCAGGCGATGGCTGGCAATCTGGATATGTTGTCCAGCCTGATGGCCTCGCTGCCGATCGACGACGCCACCCAGCGCACCGCGATAGTCGAGTCCATTTCCGAAGTCTACGCCCGCCTCAACCAGGCCAAGGCCCGCGCTGAGCAGCGGCGCAAGGGCCTGGGTTCGGCGGAGACGGTGGCGCAGTTCGGCGCCCAGTTCAAATTGTTCAGCCAAGGCATCACCAACGCCCTGGCCATGGCCCAGGACCCGGAGCGTTGCGACGAACAACTATCGCGCCTGCTGGTGCAACTGGAAGAGCTGGAGAGCCAGTTCGGCGATCAGGAGCAGTTCCTCGGCGATATCCTGGCCAAGCGCGAAGAGCTGCTGGAAACCTTCGAGGCGCACAAGCAGGCGCTGCTCGATGAGCGTCAGCGCAAGGCCCAGGGCCTGCTCGATGCCGCGCGGCGGATTCTCGAAAGCCTCGGTAGGCGCACCGCGCGTCTGACTCAGCCGGACGAACTGAACGCCTTCTTCGCCGCCGACCCGCTGATTCTCAAGCTGCGCGAACTGGCCGAGCGCCTGCGCGAGCTGAAGGACAGCGTCAAGGCCGAGGACGTCGAGTCGCGCCTCAAGGCCGCCCGCGACCAGGCGGTACGCAGCCTGCGCGACAAGAGCGAGCTGTTCGAGGAGGGCGGCAACGTCATCAAGCTCGGCCCTCGCCACCGCTTCAGCGTCAACACCCAGGAGCTGGACCTGACCCTGATGCCGCGCGGCGATCAGCTCTACCTGCACCTGACCGGCACCGAATTCCTCGAGCCGCTGCAAAATGCTGAATTGGAAGCGCTGCGCGATTATTGGCAGGTGTCTCTGGAATCCGAGTCCGCCACTCTCTATCGCGCCGAATACCTGGCCGGTGAGGTGCTGGCGGCGGCCGATGCCGGGCGCGACGGTCTCAGTCTCGATCTGCTCAAACAGCAGTTGGCCCAGCCGGAGGCGCTGATCAAGAGCATTCGCGACTTCGCCGCGCCGCGCTATAAAGAAGGCTACGAAAAGGGCATCCACGACCACGATGCGGCGATCATTCTCGCCCAGCTGTTGCCGCTGCGCGAGAGCGCCGGGCTGCTCAGCTATGGCGCCTTGCCCCGTGGTTTCGCCAGCTTTTTCTGGGGCCAGGCGCAACGCCGCGGCGATGGTAAACAATGGCCGCAGCGCGCACGCAGCGCCCGGCATATCCAGCAGTTGTTCGGCCAGCGCGACAGCCTGTTGCAGTTGCAGGCGGAAATCGCCGAGGCCATGGCCGGCTATATCGCCGAGCAGGAGATGAGCCTGACCCAGGCGACGCTGGAGGAAGCGGCGGAATATCTGGTGCAGGAATTGGCCGCCGAACGTATCGAGCTGGTTTTCAGCAAATACGCCCGCGACTTGCTGGCCGGTTTGCAGGCGCGCTTGCAGGCGGCGCATATGTGGGATGTTTATCAGCAGACCCTGGCGCAACTGCAGGAGCGTCCAGCAGCGCAATGGGCACTGGTGGAAAACTGGCTGCGCGGCCTTTGCGCGGCAAACGAATTCGCCGCGCTCAGCGCCTATGTGCCCGAGGCGGTGGCCCTGACCCTGCTTGCCGAGGATCTGCCCAAGCGCATCACCGAGGTGGATCTGCGTTTCACCGCCAAGGAGCTGATGGGCGAACACCCACGGATCAGCGAACGACAACTGGTGCTGGCGGTGGACGATTTCTTCTCCCGTCTGCGTATGCATCGCGAGCAGTTCCTGCCCGGCTTGCAGCGCTACCAGGCGCTGCGCCAGGAAGTGGTGGCGCGCGAACGCGAGGCGCTACGCCTCGACGAATTCAAGCCCAAGCCGCTCAGCTCCTTCGTGCGTAACAAGCTGATCAACGATGTTTATCTCGGGGTGATTGGCGACAACCTGGCCAAGCAGATGGGCACCGCCGGGGAGAACCGTCGCTCGGATCTTTCCGGCTTGCTGATGCTGATCTCGCCACCGGGTTACGGCAAAACCACGCTGATGGAATACGTCGCCCATCGCCTCGGCCTGATCTTTATGAAAATCAACGGCCCGGCCCTGGGGCACGAGGTGCGCTCCCTGGACCCGGCCCAGGCGCCGGACGCCACTTCGCGCCAGGAGCTGGAAAAGCTCAACCTGGCGCTGGAGATGGGCAACAACGTGATGCTCTATCTCGACGATATCCAGCACACCCACCCGGAATTCCTGCAGAAGTTCATCTCTCTCTGCGATGGGACGCGACGTATCGAAGGCGTATGGAAGGGCCGCACCCGCACCTACGATATGCGCGGGCGCAAATTCTGCGTGATCATGTCGGGCAACCCCTATACCGAGTCCGGCGACGTGTTCAAGATCCCGGATATGCTGGCCAACCGCGCCGACATCTATAACCTCGGCGACACCCTGGGCGGCATGCAGGAAGCCTTCGCCCTCAGCTATATCGAAAATGGCCTGACCTCCAACCCGGTGCTGGCGCCGCTGGCCACCCGCGACATGGCCGATGTCTATCGCTTCGTCGCCAAGGCCGAAGGCAAACCGTTCTCCAGCAATGAGCTGAGCCACAGCTATAGCGGCGCCGAGGTCAACGAGATCGTCACCACCCTGCAACGCCTGATGCAGGTGCGCGACGTGGTCGGCCGGGTCAACCAGCAGTACATCGCCAGCGCCGCCCAGGCCGATCAGTACCGCACCGAGCCGCCGTTCAAGTTGCAGGGCAGCTACCGCAATATGAACAAGATGGCGGAGAAGATCAGCGCGGTGATGAACGACGCCGAGGTGATGCAATTGATCGCCGATCACTACCAGGGCGAATCCCAGTTGCTCACCACCGGCGCCGAGGAGAACCTGCTCAAGCTCGCCGAACTGCGCGGCAATATGACCCCGGAACAGGCCGAGCGCTGGGCGCAGATCAAACGCGACTTTATGCGCAACAAGGCCATGGGCGGCAGCGATGCGGATGTCGGCGGCCGGGTGGTCGCACAGCTCAACGACTTGGTCGAGGGCGTGCGCGGCCTGGCCAAACTGGCGCCCGGCGAGTCGCCGGCGGCGCCGACTATTCCCTGGGCCGAGCTGCTCGCCGGGCTGGATAACCTGGGTAAACTGCGCCCGCAGGTGGAGGTGATCGCCCCGCCACAACCGGCGGTGCAGAAACTTCTGGAAAGCCTGGCCGACAGCCTGCAGAACAGCTTCCTGCCGTTGATCAAGGCGATGGACAAGAAGATCGATATCGATCTGCGCACCCACAACCGCATGCTGGAAATCTCCACCCAACTGCGTGAGCTCGGCGAGCAGCTCGGTCACGAGCAGCGTGTCGGCGACGTCGACGGCGAGCCGTTATGACGGCCTGGCTGATCCCACGCATTCAGCTGCTGTTCGGCATCGCCGCGCTGATGCTGGTGCTGCAACTGGTCAATAGCGTCAGCGGTTACAGCCTGAATGCCTGGGGCGTGATCCCGCGCCGTCCCGAGTCCTTGCCGGGCATTCTGTTCGCGCCCTGGTTGCACGGTGGCTGGCTGCACCTGCTTGGTAACCTCAGCGGGCTGCTGGTACTGGGCGCTCTGACGTTAATCGAGTCGCGCCGCGACTTCGTCAAGGCCAGCCTGTTCATTCTGCTCGGCAGCGGGCTGCTGGTGTGGCTGTTCGCCCGCGAGGGTATTCATGTCGGCGCCAGCGGTTGGCTGTTCGGGCTCTGGTCGCTGCTGCTGGCACGGGCCTGGTTCCGCCGCAGCTGGCTCGACTTGCTGCTGGCGATCCTGGTGCTGTTCCTGCACGGTGGCTGGGTCTTCGGCCTGCTGCCGCAGCACGGCGTTTCCTTCGAATACCATCTGGCCGGCACGCTCTGCGGCGGCCTTTATGCGGCCTGGCGCTATTCGCCGCGCCAACGCCGCAAACAAGGAGCTTAAGTGGATTTCAATCGTCTCGATCAGCAGCTGCGCGACAGCCTGGCCGACTTGCGCCTGAGCAACGAAGAACGCGATGAACTGCGCCAGCTCGGCAGCGAGTTGAGCCCCGACCAGGTGCGCTATATGCGCAATCGCGCCTTCGCCCTGGTGCGCGAACTGATCCGCGAGCCGGAGAATGCCGAGCCGGCGCTGAAGTGGCTGGAGCAGGTGATCAAGACTCTGGATGCCAATGTCGCGCCGACACGCAATATCGCCAGCGCTCATTTCAGCCCGGGCGACGACTGCCGGCGGAAAATCCGCGAGCTGTGCCGTCAGGCGCGCCAGAGCCTGGATATCTGCGTCTACACCATCTCCGACGATCCGCTCAGCGAGGAAATTCTCGCCTGCCACCAGCGCGGCCTGGCCGTGCGGGTGATCAGCGACAACGCCAAGCAGTTCGACGTCGGCAGCGACGTGCAGTGGCTGCGCGACAAGGGCGTGCCGCTACGGATCGATTCCGGCCCCTACCATATGCACCACAAATTCGCCCTGTTCGACGGCCAACTGCTGCTCAACGGCAGCTTCAACTGGACCCGTAGCGCCAGCACCAGCAACGAAGAAAACTTCATGGTGGTCGACCACCCGCAGTTGCTCGCCGCCTTCAGCCGCGAATTCGAAAGCCTGTGGGCGCGTTACGCGGATAACTGATGGACGACTCGTCTCCCGTCCGCCGACTGATCGGCTTCTACCGCAGTTGCTACCTGGCCGACAGCCGCGACCTGGATCTGGATAACCTGGGCAAGTTGCCGGCCGAGCGCTGGGCTTGGCTGGACGGGCGTGAAGAACTGGTCAGCGGCGGCTTGCTCAGCCTGCCATTGACGGCGGAATTGGGCGCGGCGCTGGAGCGGCAGCAGAGTCTCTACCAGCGTGAGCTGCAGTTGATTTACGGCGTGTTGCCGATTTGCGGGCGCCTGACTGCGACCGACGCGCCAGCCGTGCCGATCTGCGGCCCGCTGTTCTATTACGAAGCTCGCCTGGAGCGCACTGCCGACGGACAAAGCCAATTGCTGGCAATCGATCTGCAACAGCCCCATGGCAACTGGCGCTTGTTGCGGCAGTTGCTCAGCGGTGAAGAGAACGATGCATTCGCCGGTTTGAACTTGCCCAGCGAACCACTCGATGCCTTGGCTCTTGGCGAACTGTTGTCCTGGGTCGCGGCCACTACCCGGGTCCAGGATGTCGCCGCCGCAGCCGGATTTCCCGCTCTGGCCGACGAGGTCGCGCTGGGCAAAGCGCTGCGCCGGCGCAGCCTGTCGGTGCAGGCTGGTGCCATGGTCGCGCTGGTGCCGCGCGGTAGCGGCAGTCGCGGTATCGCCCATGAATTGCAGCAACTGCAGACCGTCAGCGAGCTGTCGCCGCCGCTGCGTCAGTTGCTCGGCGATCCCGCATCCGTTGCGAATGAGGCGGCCTTCAGTTCGCCGGAGAATCTGCCGGCGCAACTCAGTGCCGCCCAGTGCTGGGCCCTGGACAACGCCGCGCGCTACCCCCTGAGTCAGATCAGCGGCCCGCCGGGCACCGGCAAAAGCTACACCCTGGCCGCCCTGGCGCTGGACCGTTACCTGCAAGGCGAAAGCGTGCTGCTGGTCAGCCGCAGCGAGCAGGCGGTGAAGGTCATAGCGCAGAAGCTGCACGACGACTTCGGTCTGCGCGACGGCGTGCTCGAATGCGATGGCCAGGGTCAGCTCAAAGGGCTGCGCGAGCGCCTGGCTCGAGCCCTGCAGGGCGAGCTCGAAACGGTCGAGGAGGGCAGCGAACGCCAGCAGCGGCGCGAGCTCAAAGCGCTGCAACGCGACGAGCAGCGTTTGAGCCGGGCTTTTCGTCGCCGCGGCGAGCAGGCGCTGGCCTGGAGTCGCCTGTTATTACGCGCCGAGCGCGGCAGCCTGAGTTTCTGGCAACGCTGGTTGCAGGTGCCCTGGGTACGCAAACGCATCGCTTCCAGTGCGCGGCCCTGGGCGCTGCTCGATGAGCTGCGCGAATGCCAGCAACGCCGCCAGCGACTCAGTCGCGACTACCTGAATACACGCCGGGCCCTGGGCTTGCAGCGTTTGCTGGCCCGGGATCGGCAGACTTTCGTGCATTACAACCAGGCCATTCGCGCGCGCAGCTCGCAGCGCCAGTTGGCGTTGTTCGAGGATATCGACCCGGCGCGCCTGCTCGCGGCATTCCCGATCTGGGTGGTGACCCTGGATGAACTTCACCGCATGCTGCCGCTACGTGCCGGCTTGTTCGACGTGATGGTGATGGACGAGGCGACCCAGTGCGATATCGCCTCGGCGCTGCCGGCCTTCCAGCGTTGCAAGCGCGCGGTGGTGGCGGGCGATGCACGGCAACTGCGGCATATCTCGTTTTTGTCGATCGCTGCCGAGGCGCGGCTGGCCAGTCGTGCAGAGGCGCCGGCCGAGCAGGGCGAGCAGTGGAGTTATCGAGCCAATAGTGTGCTCGACCTGATGGGCCTGCAATTGGCCCGGCAGGACGCGGTGATCTTTCTCGACGAGCACTTTCGCAGCCGCCCGGCGCTGATCCGCTTCAGCAATCAGCAGTTTTACGACAAGCGCCTGCGGGTGATGAAAGAGCGTCCTGGGCAGGAGGACTGCGCCAGCCTGCAACTCGAGCGGCTGAGCGGCGAACGCGGTGCCAATGGCGTCAACCCGGCCGAGGTGGCGCGCGTTCTGCAACTGCTCGCCGAACATATGGCGCGCTATGCCGACAGCCAGGTGAAACCGAGCATCGGCGTACTATCGCCGTTTCGCGATCAGGTCGAGGCGATCCGCAAGCAGGTTGCCGCGACGCTGTCGCTCGAACAATTGCGTGAGTTCGGCTTATTGATCGCCACGCCCTACGGTTTTCAGGGCGAGGAGCGCGATCTAATGATCATCAGCTTCGCCCTGCATGGCGGCGCCGGCCAGGTCGCGACTTACCTCAATCGTGCGGATATGTTCAACGTCGCCATCACCCGCGCCCGCGAGCGCCAGGTGCTGTTGTTCAGCGGTGATGAGCAGCAACTGCCGGCGCAGCATTTGCTGCGTCGCTATGTGGAATCGATTCGCCCGTCTGCCCCGGCAGCCGTTGTGGCAGCTGCTCAGGACGCTTTTCAGCGCCAGGTCTGCGCCGCGCTCGAAGCCCATGGCGTCAGCACCTGGACCGGCTATCCACTGGCTGGTCTGCTGCTGGATATCTTCTGCCAGCGCGGCGACAAGTGTTTGGCCATAGACTTGATCGGCTTTCCCGGCGAAGGCGAGGGCTTTCTCGAACTGGAGCGTTATTTGGTATTGGCCCGCGCCGGCCTGGAAACCCTGCCGCTTAGCTATGGTTTGTGGAAGCTCGAACCGGAACTGGCATTGCAGGCGCTATTGCAGCGCTTGTAGGCATCGGCCATCCATCCCCGCTCAAGGCGCTCGGCTTGGATTCAGGGTAGACTTGCCGCCTTTGCGAATAACCAAGAAGCCCGTCCATGGCCTTGCCTTCCACGACCTACAAGATCGATCTGAACCTTACCGACATGGACCGCAGCGTCTATGAAACCCTGCGTTTCACCGTCGCCCGTCATCCCTCGGAAACCGAAGAGCGCCTGGCCGCGCGGCTGATCGCTTATGTGCTGTTCTATCACGAGCAACTGGCTTTCGGCCGCGGTCTGTCGGATGTCGATGAGCCGGCGCTGTGGGAAAAGAGCCTGGACGACCGCGTGCTGCATTGGATCGAAGTCGGCCAGCCGGACAGCGACCGCATCACCTGGTGCTCGCGGCGCACCGAGAAGTTCAGTCTGGTGGCCTATGGCAATCTGCGTGTGTGGCAGACCAAGGTACTCGACCCGGTGCGCAGCCTGAAGAATATCAACGTGGTGGCGCTGGATCAGGAGGCTCTGGCCAGCCTGGCACTGGACATGCCGCGTTCGCTGAGCTGGAGCGTGATGATCAGCGACGGCGAGCTGTTCGTCACCGACGAGCGCGGCCAGCATGAAGTGCCGATCGAGTGGCTGATCGGCGGACGCTAGGCCTTCCCGTAGGAGCCAGGGGAATATCTAGCCCTTGCTGGCGTATGGTTAGCCATGATCGCCAGCAAGCTGGCTCCTACAAAGGTCGTATAGGGCGGGTGCAACCCGCCAAGCAAGGAACCCGGCGGGTTATACCCGCCCTACACGAAAAAGAATGAAGATGCGCATCGAA
>CBIHQF010000091.1:0-9876 GCA_966211665.1 uncultured Pseudomonas sp.
TCCAGGCCTGCGGCGAGTTCCAACCCGGCGACCAGGCGAAGGGAATCTGCTGGCGGTCTTCCTTGCTGCCTGAATAGCCTTCCATGGAAAAGGCGAACGCCGAATCCTGATCCTGCGGCTGGCGTGGCTCGTGCACGCTGATATTGGCGCGCATCGACGTCCGGCCGCTGTAGCGATGCGGTTCGCGCGCCAGTTTCATGCCCTTGATGCGGAACGAGGCCGTCGGCGCCGCTTCGCGAATACCTCCGAGCAGTTGGTTGCTGGCGGCGCAGGCGGCGGTCACTTCATCCAGTTGGGTCCAGTCGACGGCTTTGCCGAGCAGGGTGCTGTGCAGCGCATGCAGCCAGCGCCAACCCTCGCGAATCAGAATCGAGGCGTCGTAATAGGACGGCTCGAATACCTGGAAGAAGCGTTGGGCGCGGCCCTCCAGGCTGACCAGGGTGCCATCGCCTTCGGCGAAGCTGGCGACCGGTAACAGCAGGTGCGCCTTGGCCGTGGTGGCGGTCGCTTGATGATCGGCGACTATCACCACCTTGGCGGCCGCCAGTGCGGCGTCGACCTTGGCGGCATCGGCGCGGCCGTACAGGTCGTTCTCCAACACCACCAGCGCATCGGCCTGACCGGAACTGAGTGCATCCAGGGCGGCGTCGAGGGATTTGTCGGCGAAGTCATCGGCCATCAACAGGGCCAGGCCCATGCTGTTGGCTTCGGGCACGACCAGGCTGATGGAGCCATTCTTTTCACGATTCTTCAACGCATTGGCGATATTGCCCGCGGCTTCGATCAGCGCCTGGCTACCCAGGGACGCGCCGGAAACGATCAACGGGCGTTTGGCGGCCAGCAGGGCGTCGGCGATGCGCTGCACCAACTCGGTGGCCTCCGGCTCCAGACCGGTTACGGCCGGTGCGCTCGGGTCGATGGCGTGGGCGACGGCAAAGCCGATGCGCGCCAGGTCGTCCGGCGCGGCCTGTACGCACTGTTCGGCGATGTCGTCCAGGCGTGTGGCCGCGACGCTGGCGATGAACAGCGGATTGAGCGCGTCCTGGGCGACGTTCTGCACCGCCGCGATGTGCCACTCTTGAATGCGCATGGTGGCGGCGATTTCGGTGGCTTTGCCTTTCACCGCCTGACGCAGGGCCAACGCCAGGCGTGCGGCGGTCTGGGTCAGGTCCTCGCCGAGCACGAACACCGCGTCGTGGTTTTCCACATCGCGCAAGGTCGGTACGGGCAAGGGGCCGTTCAGCAACAGGTCGCGAATCAGACGCAGGTTGTTCTGTTCGTTGGCTTCGATGCCGGAGTAGAAGTGCTCGCGGCCCACCAGTTCGCGCAGGGCGAAGTTGCTTTCCAGGCTGGCGCGCGGCGAGCCGATGCCGATGACCTTGCGGTTTTTCAGCAATGCGGCGGCCTGATCGAGCGCCGAGTCGATGCCCATGGTCATCTTGCTCAGCATCATCATCGGTTGGCGCGGGCGATCGTCGCGGTTGACATAGCCATAGCCGAAGCGGCCGCGATCGCAGAGGAAATACTGATTCACATCGCCATTGAAACGGTTCTCGATGCGCCGGATCTCGCCATAGCGCTCGCCGGGGCTGGTGTTGCAGCCGCTCGAACAGCCGTGGCAGATACTCGGCGAGAACTGCATGTCCCACTTGCGGTTGTAGCGCTCGGAGTGGGTCTTGTCGGTGAACACGCCGGTCGGGCAGACCTCGACCAGGTTGCCGGAAAACTCGCTTTCCAGGGTGCCGTCTTCGACCCGGCCGAAGTAGACGTTGTCGTGGGCGCCGAATACCCCGAGGTCGGTGCCGCCGGCGTAGTCCTTGTAGTAACGCACGCAGCGGTAGCAGGCGATGCAGCGGTTCATCTCGTGGGCGATGAACGGGCCGAGTTCCTGGTTCTGGTGGGTACGCTTGCTGAAGCGATAGCGGCGGGTGTTATGACCGGTCATCACGGTCATGTCCTGCAGGTGACAGTGACCACCCTCCTCGCACACCGGGCAGTCGTGCGGGTGGTTGGTCATCAGCCATTCGACGACGCTGGCGCGAAACTGCTTGGCCTCCTCGTCGTCGATGGAAATCCAGGTGTTGTCGGTGGCGGGTGTCATGCAGGACATCACCAGACGACCGCGGGTGTCGTTCTCGTCGGAGTACTGCTTGACCGCGCACTGGCGGCAGGCGCCGACGCTACCGAGCGCCGGGTGCCAGCAAAAGTAGGGGATGTCGAGTCCGAGGGACAGACAGGCCTGCAAGAGGTTGTCTGCACCATCGACTTCAAGGTCTTTGCCGTCTACGTGGATAGTGGCCATGGTTGAGTGTCTTCTTACCCGCCGAAGCAGGCTTGGCTAATGGAAAACGGTTGTGCCACGGGGCCAGGCGAGTGGCCGCCGTGATGCTGATCTTTACGCGGGCACGAATTGGCCCGTCGTCACAGGTGGCGTCTGCTTGGCGACGCCCGCCTCGAATTCGTCGCGGAAATATTTGATCGCGCTGCCCAATGGCTCGACCGCCCCCGGCGCATGGGCGCAGAAGGTTTTGCCGGGGCCGAGGAAATTGACCAGGCCGAGCAGGGTCTCGATGTCTTCATGGGTGCCTTGGCCACGTTCGAGGGCGCGGAGGATCTTCACGCTCCAAGGCAAACCGTCGCGACAAGGCGTGCACCAGCCGCAGGACTCGCGGGCGAAGAACTCTTCCATGTTGCGCAGCAGCGAGACCATGTTCACCGAATCGTCCACCGCCATGGCCAGCCCGGTGCCCATGCGCGTGCCGACCTTGGCGATGCCGGCGGCATACATCTGCGCGTCGAGGTGCTCGGGCAGCAGGAAGCCGGTGCCGGCGCCGCCCGGCTGCCAGCACTTGAGGGTGAAGCCGTCGCGCATGCCGCCGGCGTAGTCTTCGAACAGCTCGCGGGCGCTGATGCCGAACGGCAGTTCCCACAGACCGGGGTTCTTCACCTTGCCGGAGAAGCCCATCAGCTTGGTGCCGTGGTCTTCGCTGCCGGGCAGGGCCAGGGATTTGTACCAATCGACGCCCTGACCGACGATGGCCGGCACGTTGCACAGGGTTTCGACGTTGTTGACGCAGGTCGGTTTACCCCAGACGCCGACTGCCGCGGGGAAGGGCGGCTTGGCGCGCGGGTTGGCGCGGCGACCTTCCAGGGAGTTGATCAGCGCGGTTTCTTCGCCGCAGATATAACGGCCGGCGCCGGTGTGCACGAAGAGTTCGAAGTCGAAACCGCTGCCGAGGATGTTCTTGCCGAGCAGGCCGGCTGCCTTGGCTTCTTCGACCGCGCGGTTGAGGATGCGCGCCGCGTCGACGTATTCGCCACGCAGGAAGATGTAGCCACGGTAGGCCTTGAGCGCCCGCGCGCTGATCAACATGCCTTCGATCAGCAGGTGCGGCAACTGCTCCATCAGCATGCGGTCTTTCCAGGTATTGGGCTCCATTTCATCCGCGTTGCACAGCAGGTAACGGATGTTCATGGTCTCGTCGGTGGGCATCAGGCCCCACTTGACCCCGGTGGGAAAGCCGGCGCCGCCCCGGCCTTTGAGGCCGGAGTCCTTGACGGTTTGCACGATGTCGGCCTGGGCCATTTCGCCCAGGGCCTTACGCGCGGCGGCGTAGCCATTCTTTTGCTGGTATTCGTCGAGCCATACCGGTTGCGCGTCGTCGCGCAAACGCCAGGTCAGCGGATGGGTTTCCTCGCTGCGGGCGATGCGGTTGGCCGGGCCTATGGAGGTCAGAGCGACAGTCGAACTCCTCATGGATAGGCCTCCAACAATTGGGCGACGTTTTCAGGTTGCACATCGCCGAAGGTGTCGTCGTCGATCATCACCGCGGGCGCCTTGTCGCAATTACCCAGGCAGCAGACCGGCAGCAGGGTGAAGCGGCCGTCCGTGCTGGTCTGGCCGAGACCGATGCCCAGTTGCTGCTGGATCGAAGCCACCACGGACTCATGGCCACCGATAAAGCAGGTCATGCTGTCGCAGACGCGAATGATGTGGCGGCCCACCGGCTGGCGGAAAATCTGACTATAGAAGGTGGCGACCCCTTCGACATCGCTGGCGGGGATGCCGATAACCGCGCCTATCGCATCGGCGGCGCCATCCGGTACCCAGCCGCGCGCCTTCTGCACGATCTTCAAGGCTTCGATGCTCGCCGCACGCGGATCTTCGTAGTGGTGCATTTCATGTTCGATGGCCGAGCGCTCGGCGTCGCTCAGGACGAAGCGGTCGGTCTGAATAAGTGTGTTCATATCAGCGGTCCACGTCGGCCATAACGAAGTCGATACTGCCCAGGTACGCGATCAGGTCGGCGACCATGCTGCCGCGGATCACCGAGGGGATCTGCTGCAGGTGCGGAAAACTCGGCGTACGGATACGGGTACGGTAGCTCATGGTGCCGCCGTCGCTCGTCAGGTAGTAGCTGTTGATGCCCTTGGTCGCTTCGATCATCTGCAAGCTTTCGTTGGCCGGCATCACCGGCCCCCAGGAAACCTGCAGGAAGTGGGTGATCAGGGTTTCGATGTGTTGCAGCGTGCGTTCTTTCGGCGGCGGCGTGGTCAGCGGGTGGTCCGCCTTGTACGGACCGGCCGGCATATTGCGCAGGCACTGGTCGATGATCTTGACGCTTTGACGCATTTCTTCGACGCGGACGATGCAGCGGTCATAGGCATCGCCGTTATGGGCCAGCGGCACTTCGAATTCGAAGTTCTCGTAGCCGGAGTAGGGGCGCGCCTTGCGCAGGTCGAAATCCAGGCCGGTGGAGCGCAGGCCGGCACCGGTCACGCCCCATTCCAACGCTTCCTTGGTGTTGTACTGAGCTACGCCCTTGGTACGGCCGATCAGGATGCTGTTTTTCAGCGCGGCCTTGGTGTATTCGTCCAGGCGCTTGGGCAGCCAATCGACGAACTCCTTGACCAGGCCTTGCCAGCCGCGCGGCAGGTCGTGGGCGACCCCGCCGATGCGGTACCAGGCCGGGTGCAGGCGGAAGCCGGTGATGGCCTCGATCACCTTGTACGCGCGCTGACGGTCGGTGAAGGTGAAGAACACCGGGGTCATGGCGCCGACGTCCTGGATATAGGTGCCGAGGAACAACAGGTGGCTGGTGATGCGGAAGAACTCGGCCATCATGATGCGGATGACGTCGACCCGCTGCGGCACCGTGATGCCGGCGAGCTTCTCGACTGCCAGTACGTAGGGCAGGTTGTTCATCACCCCGCCGAGGTAGTCGATACGGTCGGTATAGGGGATGAAGCTGTGCCAGGACTGGCGCTCGGCCATTTTCTCGGCGCCGCGGTGGTGGTAGCCGACTTCCGGCACGCAATCGACGATCTCTTCGCCGTCCAGTTGCAGAACGATGCGAAACGCGCCGTGGGCGGACGGGTGATTCGGGCCGAGGTTGAGGAACATGTAGTCCTCGTGCTCGCCGCCACGTTTCATGCCCCAGTTTTCCGGCTTGAAGCGCGCCGCTTCTTCTTCCTGCTGCTGCTTGGCCAGAGTCAGGCTGAACGGATCGAATTCGGTGGCGCGCGCCGGGTAATCTTTGCGTAGCGGGTGACCTTCCCAGGTCGGCGGCATCATGATCCGGGTCAGGTGCGGATGGCCCTGGAAGGTGATGCCGTAGAGGTCCCAGACTTCGCGTTCGTACCAGTTGGCGTTCGGCCAGATGCCGGTGACGGTCGGTAGATTGAGGTCGCGTTCCTGGAGGGCGACCTTGATCATCACGTCGCTGTTACGCTCGATCGACATCAGGTGATAGAACACCGTGAACTCGGCGTCCGGCAGGCCGCGGCGTTGCGTGCGCAAGCGCTCGTCGACGCCGTGCAGGTCGTACAGCATGACGAAGGGCCGCGGCAGATTGCGCAGGAAGGTCAGCACTTCTATGAGCTTTTCCCGGGCGACCCAGATCACCGGCATGCCTGTGCGGGTGGCTTGCGTGGTGAAGCTTTCGGCGCCAAAGCGGAAATTGAGCTCGGCGACGACATCTTGGTCGTCAGCCTTGTACGGCGGGATAAACAGAGCGGTGTCTGCAGTCATGGTCTCGGTCGCTATCGGTCAACGTAGAGAATGAATCGGGCCTTCTTGTGGAAGGGATGACTCAGACTTCGTCTGGGCTGCGCAGGTTGGTGACAGCAATACGCTGTTCACGTCGCTGTTCCTTTTGCGAAGGCATGTCGGCGCGGTAGACGCCTTGGTCGCCAACGACCCAGGATAGCGGGCGACGCTCCTTGCCGATGGACTCCTGCAGCAACATCAAGCCTTGCAGAAACGCTTCGGGGCGGGGCGGGCAGCCGGGTATGTAAACGTCCACGGGCAGGAACTTGTCCACGCCCTGAACGACCGAGTAAATATCGTACATGCCGCCGGAATTGGCACAGGCGCCCATGGAAATAACCCATTTGGGTTCCAGCATCTGCTCGTAGAGGCGCTGAATGACCGGCGCCATTTTGATGAAGCAGGTGCCGGCGATGACCATGAAGTCTGCCTGGCGAGGTGACGCCCGAATGACTTCCGCGCCGAAACGGGCGATGTCATGGGGGGCGGTGAAGGCGGTGGTCATTTCCACGTAGCAGCAGGAAAGACCGAAGTTATACGGCCACAGCGAATTCTTACGGCCCCAGTTGACCGCGCCGTTGAGCACGTCTTCCAGTTTGCCCATATAAATGTTCTTGTGGACTTGATCGTCTAGCAGCGGGTCGGAAACAGTCCCCCGCTGGCCAATCGGATACTCCTCATTCGGAGCATCCGGGTCGACCCGAGTAAGTTTGTATTGCATCGCCAAAGCCTCATAGTTTTAGCTTCGCCTGCCGCTTGCGGCGTGCTTCGGGAGCCCAATCGAGCGCCCCGATACGCCAAAGGTAGACAAGACCTGCCAACAGAATTGCTATAAAAACGGTAGCTTCGATGAACCCGGCCCAACCGCTTTCGCGGACGGATACGGCCCAAGCAAAGAGAAAGAGGGCTTCGACGTCGAAGATCACGAAAAGCATCGCGACCAGATAGAATTTTGCCGAGAGGCGCAGGCGCGCGCTGCCGGTGGGAAGCATGCCGGATTCGAAAGGCTCGTTCTTGCTCCGGCCCCAGGCCTTGCTGCCCAGCAGGCTGGAGACGCCCAGCATGAATGCACAGAGGCCCACGACCCCCAGCAGGAAAATGGCCAACGCCCAGTTGTGGGACAGAACGGTGGTTGCTTCCGACATGCCTGAACTCCTCGGCGCAAGGAACGGCGTTCGCTTGAATTTGAATGAGATGGGTTGGCCGTCGTATCGATCGCGCCAAACTGGTGCGCAATATTATGCAGGTATTGGGATGTAAGTAAATTTTTCAGCCTTAAATATTTAATATCGAGACCCGTCCTTTGAAAAAGGACTGGGTTCAAGATCAGTTTATAACTGATTGATTATTAAAATATTTATTTTTGTTCGATAAATGTTTCGCCGCTAAGCCGGCGACACTCGGGCAAAAAACTACCGATAGCTGGCCGTTGTGTCGTCTCCCTGTAACTATATGACGCTATCGGCTGATGTGGTGATTTAGGCGAGCGCTTCAGATGCCGATGAGGCCAATAAGAAAAAACCGGCCTATTAGGCCGGTTCGATATGCCTCTAACTACAGAAGTCGCCTACGGTCCTCACGGGTGATGACTACGGTCGATGAGCGGGGACGCTTGCCCGGGCCATCGGGCCAGGTGCTGCCATCGTCCGGGTGCTGGATATTGACGAACAGCGTGCGGAAGTCCGGCGTTTGGGTGATGCCGGTGACCTCGGCGCCAACCGGGCCGACCAGGAAGCGCTTGACCTCGCCGCTCTGCGGGTCCGCCACGAGCATCTGGTTGTTGCCGAACGGGCCGTTGCTGAGCTGACTGCCACTCATATCGGTTTGAATCCACAGTCGACCTTCGTCGTCGAACCACAGCCCATCCGGGCTGGCGAGAATGTTCTGTTCGTTCAACGGCTGGCCGTTGGGGTCGCGGCTGTCGTCAGCGGGCCCGCCGAGCAGGAAGATATCCCAGGCGAAACGGGTGCCGGCGAAGTCGCGGCTGGCTTCACGCCAACGGATGATATGGCCATAGGGGTTCGGGCTGCGCGGGTTGGCGGCATCGCCGGTGGTGCGACCGCTGTTGTTGGTCAGGGTGAAATAGACGTCGCCGGTATTGGGGTTGACCGCGCCCCATTCCGGGCGATCCATCTTGGTCGCGCCCACCACGTCGGCGGCCAGGCGGGTGTTGACCAGCACATCGCCTTGATCGGCGAAGCTCACACCGGCTGCGGCGCAGGCGGCCTGGAAGTCCGCATCGGCATAGTCCAGAGCCAGCCAGGTGCCGCTGCCGTCGGCATCGAAACGCGCGACATAGAGCGTGCCGATATCCAGCAATCGACTGTGGCTGTGGTGTTTTCCGCGTTTGTAGGTATCGCGGCTGACGTACTTGTAGATGTACTCGTTCTGCGAGTCGTCGCCGGAGTAGCAGACCAGGCGCTTGCCGGGTTTCACCGGGGCGAATACCAGGCCCTCATGGGCGAAGCGGCCCAGGGCGGTGTGCTTGACCGGCACCGATTGCGGGTCGAATGGGTCGATTTCGACGATCCAGCCGAACTGATTCGGTTCGTTGCGATAGTCCTCGCTGGCATCGGCGCCGCGGCGGCTGGCATCGAAGCGCTGGAACTCGTCGCCGGCCAGGGTTTCCCAACCGTAGCGGCTGGTTTTGCGGATGCCGTAGCGGCTGTGCTCGCGCGGTTGTTCGGCATCCTGGGTGGCGAAATAGCCGGCCCAGTTTTCCTCGCAGGTGAGGTAGGTGCCCCATGGGGTGTGGCCATTGGCGCAGTTGTTCTGGGTGCCGCGCGCCCAGGTGCCGCTCTTGCTATGGCGGGTTTTCATCAGCGCGTGGCCGCGGGCCGGGCCGGCGATGATCATCGGGGTGGCGGCGGTGATCCTCCGGTTGCGCGGGCTGCGCACGACTTGCCAGTCGCCGGTGGCGTTACGGCGGACTTCGACCACCGATACGCCGTGGGCATTGATTTCCTTGCGCACCTCATCGGCGACGGTGCGTTTGCCGTCGACCGCGGTCGGGCCGTTGGGGTGCAGCAGTTGCGCGTCGATGTACTCGTGGTTGAGCACCAGCAGGCCGTGATCGGAACGCTTGCCTTTGCCCGATTGCGCATCGATGGGGAAGAAGTGCATGCCGTCGTGGTGCATGCCGAGCTGTTCGGCCTGATCCTGGGCACTGTTGCTGGCGTCTTCGACAAATGCCGGGTAGCTACCGGTGAGCGGCGTGCCCCAGGGGATGAAGGGCTTGGCGGTGAATCCCGGCGGTACGCTGACGGTGTCGGCGCGGGTTACCGCAACGGGTGTGAAGGGCAGACGGTTGCGTCTGAAAAACCGGCGCGCCGGGTCGCGATGGCGCTCGTCCGCCGTGGCGATGCCTGGCAGGCCGATGCCGAAGAATGCCAGGGCGCCGAGTGCAGCGCCGCCGGCAACGACCTGGCGCCGCGCCAGCTTTGCGTTGATCAGTTGCTCGATATGCGGGTTGCCGGAGTGGTTGCTGGGCAACTCATCGCCATTACCGAACAGTGCGGTGTCGTTGTCGCTATTACGGCTCATGCCGGGCTCCTTCAGGTGGGACTCAATCGACGGAGTACCGACGCTAACCAAGCAACACGACAGAACCGTGACAGGCTCCGTGCACAACGCACAAAAGCCGCAGGCGATTTTCAGGCAAAAAAAGGGTTCTTCGCGGAATTTCGGGGAAGTGCCGATTGACACCGGACTGGCAAGTTTGTGTTTTCTGATCACAGCGCTCTCTGCTTTTGGAACAGGTTCATTAACGTGCCGAACCAGCGTCCTGGTTTCGCCCCTCACGGGCGAGTCACTTTCTCTTGCTTGCC
>CBIHQF010000092.1:0-9858 GCA_966211665.1 uncultured Pseudomonas sp.
TATTCCGGTGGCCTGGACACCTCGGTGATCCTCAAGTGGCTGCAAGATACCTATAACTGCGAAGTGGTGACCTTCACCGCCGACCTCGGCCAGGGCGAAGAAGTCGAGCCGGCCCGCGCCAAGGCCAAGGCGATGGGCGTCAAGGAAATCTACATCGACGATTTGCGCGAAGAATTCGTTCGCGATTTCGTCTACCCGATGTTCCGCGCCAACACCATTTACGAAGGCGAGTACCTGCTGGGTACTTCCATTGCCCGCCCGTTGATCGCCAAGCGCCTGATCGAAATCGCCAACGAGACCGGCGCCGACGCCATTTCCCACGGCGCCACCGGCAAGGGCAACGACCAGGTGCGTTTCGAACTCGGCGCCTATGCGCTCAAGCCGGGCGTGAAAGTCATCGCCCCGTGGCGCGAGTGGGACCTGCTGTCGCGCGAGAAGCTGATGGACTACGCCGAAAAGCATGCCATCCCGATCGAACGCCATGGCAAGAAGAAGTCGCCGTACTCCATGGATGCCAACCTGCTGCACATCTCCTATGAAGGCGGCGTGCTGGAAGACACCTGGACCGAGCACGAAGAAGACATGTGGCGCTGGACCAAGTCGCCGGAAGCCGCGCCGGATACCCCGACCTATCTCGAACTGACCTACCGTGCCGGCGACATCGTTGCCATCGACGGTAAGGAAATGACCCCGGCCACCGTGCTGGCCGAGCTGAACCGCATCGGCGGCGAGAACGGCATCGGTCGTCTGGACATCGTCGAGAACCGTTTCGTCGGCATGAAGTCGCGCGGCTGCTACGAAACCCCCGGCGGTACCATCATGCTCAAGGACCATCGCGCCATCGAGTCGATCACCCTGGATCGCGAAGTCGCGCACCTGAAAGACGAATTGATGCCGAAATACGCCAGCCTGATCTACAACGGTTTCTGGTGGAGCCCCGAGCGTCTGATGCTGCAACAGATGATCGACGCCTCCCAGGCCAACGTGAACGGCGTGGTGCGCCTGAAACTGTACAAGGGCAATGTGATCGTCACCGGGCGTAAGTCCGATGACTCGCTGTTCGACGCCAATATCGCCACCTTCGAAGAAGACGGCGGCGCCTACAACCAGCAGGATGCGGCGGGCTTTATCAAGCTCAATGCCCTGCGCATGCGCATCGCCGCGGGTAAAGGGCGCAAGCTGCTCTGATAAACTCGAGCGCCTGAGCCTGAACGAACCCCGGCCATAAGCCGGGGTTCGTGTTTTTCGGGCCGTATATTCAGCCTGCTAGGAGAAATCTGATGAGACTGTTGCACACCATGCTGCGCGTCGGCGATCTGGATAAATCCATCGCCTTCTACACCGAAGTGCTGGGCATGACCCTGCTGCGGCGCAAGGACTACCCGGACGGTCAGTTCACCCTGGCGTTCGTCGGTTACGGCGACGAGGCGCACAACAGCGTGATCGAGCTGACCCATAACTGGGGCGTCGACAGTTACGAGCTGGGTACCGGTTACGGTCATATCGCCCTGGAAGTCACCGACGTCTACAAGGCCTGCGAGGACATCCGTTCGCGCGGCGGCAAGATCACCCGCGAGCCGGGGCCGATGAAGCACGGCAGCAGCATCCTGGCTTTCGTTGAAGATCCGGACGGCTACAAGATCGAATTGCTGTCGCCGTCGCGCAGCGATTGAAGGCGCAAGGCTCGCGTGCTGTGTGGCGGGCTAGGCCTGTTCTGAGGTACGACCGATAAAACGAAAAAGCCCCGCATATCGGCGGGGCTTTGCTTGTCTGAAGACTTACAGGTCGAAATCGTATTCGGCCAACTGCTTGTTCAAGCGTCGCTCTTCGAGGAAATTATCGATGATACGGCGCTTGGTCAGGTTGGTTTTCGCCACCTCGACCGGGGCTTCCGCATCCTCGGTATCTTCTGCAACAAAGTCGTCGTCGAGCTCAAGTTCTTCTTTCGCGGTGCTCATCTTTTTCACTCCTGGCTACAGGGGCCATTTGCGCACCTTATAGCGGCAAAACCTGAGCGGGTAAAAAAGTTTTTTTCAATCGAAATGCGGGCTTTTCTATATAAAAGCTATTCGTCTGAAGTCTTGTGCTTGTATTCGCATAGATCTTCGATGCGGCAACTGCCGCAACGTGGCTTACGCGCCTGGCAAACGTAGCGACCGTGGAGGATCAGCCAGTGGTGCGAATCCAGGAGAAATTCCTTGGGTACGACCTTCAACAGCTTCTTTTCCACCTCGACCACATTCTTGCCGGGGGCGATGCCGGTGCGGTTGCTGACCCGGAAAATATGGGTATCAACCGCCATGGTCAGTTGACGAAAGGCGGTGTTGAGCACCACGTTGGCGGTCTTGCGGCCGACCCCGGGCAGGGCCTCCAGGGCTTCTCGGGTTTCCGGGACTTGGCCACCGTGCCGCTCGATCAGCAGGCGGCAGGTTTCGATGACGTTCTTCGCCTTGCTGTTGTACAGGCCGATGGTCTTGATGTATTCGCTCAAGCCTTCGACGCCCAGGGCATAGATCGCTTCGGGGGTATTGGCCACCGGGAACAGCTTGGCGGTGGCCTTGTTGACCCCGACGTCCGTGGCTTGGGCCGAAAGAATCACCGCAATCAGCAGTTCGAACGGTGTGCTATAGGCCAATTCGGTTTTCGGCTCCGGATTATCTTCGCGTAGGCGGCGAAAAATCTCGTAGCGTTTGGTCGCGTTCACTCGATCACTCCGGTCACCCGCACGCGACGGTTTTGCACCGGGGTATCGACCTGGCGGGCTTTGGCGCGCTCGGTCAGCACCTCGTCGATACGGTTCTTGGCGGCGATCAGCAGGCCGAGAACGATAAAGGCGCCCGGCGGCAGTATCGCCAGGAGGAAACCGTTGTAGTCGCTGACCAGGGTCAGTTGCCAGTCGTTGGCGATCGGGCCGAACAGCAGGTGCATATTGGCCAGGATCGCGCCGGTGCCGAGCAGCTCGCGCACTGCGCCTATCGCCACCAGCACCACGCCGAAGCCCAGGCCCATCATCAGGCCGTCGTAGGCGGCGCGGGCGGGGTCGTGCTTGGCGGCGAAACCGTCGGCGCGGCCGAGGATCACGCAGTTGGTGGTGATCAGCGGAATGAAGATGCCGAGTATCTGATACAGCTCGTAGGTGAAAGCCTGCATCAGCAATTCGATGCAGGTGGTCAGGGCGGCGATGATCATCACGAAGGCCGGCAGGCGTACCGCGGTGTTGACCACCCCGCGCACCAGCGACACCGCGGTGTTGGAGCAGATCAGCACCACCGCGCTGGCCAGCGCCAGGCCGAGGGCGTTGACCGTGGAGTTGCTGACCCCGAGCAGCGGGCACAAGCCGAGCAGCTGCACCAGCGCCGGGTTGTTCTTCCACAGGCCGTTGAGGGTTATCTCGCGATAGCGGGTGCTCATGGCGCGGTTCCTCGCTGGTTATCTACGCCCGGGCTCTGCTGCGGCGTTGGTTGGGCTGTGACGGAGTCGTCCGCTGGCGCACCGTTGGCGAGCAGTTCGCGGCGATGCGCATCGAAGTAAAGCAAGGCGTTATGCACCGCCTTGACCACCGCGCGCGGGGTGATGGTTGCGCCGGCGAACTGGTCGAATTCGCCGCGGTCTTTCTTCACCGCCCAACCGGCTTCGTTCGGATCGCTCAACGATTTACCGACGAAGGTGGTGATCCAGGGGCTCTTGGCCAACTCGATCTTGTCGCCCAAACCGGGGGTTTCACGGTGACCGACCACGCGCACGCCGGCCAGGCGGCCATCGGCTTGAATGCCGACCAACAAGCGGATCGCGCCGCTATAACCGTCCGGAGCGGTGGCCTGGAGGATTACCGCAGCGGTCCGACCGTTCTTGAGCGCGATATACGCCTGTTGCGGGCTGCGGCTGCCGAGCAGCGGGTCCTGCACGGCGATGCTGTTATCCAGCAGGTGATTGTCATAGCTGCCGGGCGGCAGAATCTCGCCAAGGGCGCGCACCTGGGCGGCACGTGCGGAGGCTTCGATACGTGAGGCGGTGGCTTGCTGGATCAGGGTTACGGCGCCCACCGTGACCACGGCGAACAGGCCGAGCACCGCACTGTTTTTCAGCATCGAACGGCTGATTTCGGGAAGCATGTTCATTCGCCCAACTTGAAGCCGCGGCTCGGCTTGCGATGGCCGTAAGTGCGCGGTCGGGTGTAGTAATCGATGGTCGGCGCCGCCAGGTTCATCAACAGCACGGCGAAGGCTACGGCATCCGGGTAGCCGCCCCAGGCGCGGATCACGTAGACCAGCACGCCGACGCCGACGCCGAAGACCAGCCGGCCCAGGTTGCTGGTGGCGCCGGAGACCGGGTCGGTGACGATAAAGAAGGCGCCGAGCATGGTCGCGCCGCTGAGCAGGTGAAACAGCGGCGAACCGTGGGAATCCGAGCCGCTGCCATTCCAGAACAGCAGGCTCATGACGAACAGTCCGGCGAGCATGCCGACCGGCGCGTGCCAGGTGAACAGACGCTTGTGCAGCAGGTACAGGCCTCCAGCGAGAAAGGCCAGGTTGACCGCCTCACTGGCCATGCCGCCGAAATAGCCGAAGGCCGGGTTCTGCAGCCAAAGTTCGTCCATGGTCAGGCTTTTGTTGATCTTCAGGGCGTCCAGGGCGGTGGCTTGAACCCAACCGTCCGGTAACTGGGCGAGGCCCAGGACCTGCTGCAAGCCACCGAGCAGGTCGACACTGTGCGGGGCTGGCCAGCGGGTCATCTCCAGCGGGAAGGAGATCAACACCACCACATAGCCGAGCATCGCCGGGTTGAACGGGTTCTGCCCGAGGCCGCCGTATAGCTGCTTGCCGAACACGATGGCGAAGCCGCAGGCGATCAGCGTCAGCCACCAGGGCGAGTAGGGCGGCAGCGCCAGGGCCAATAGAACCGCGGTGACCAGGGCGCTGTAGTCCTTGAGGAAGAAAGCCAGTGGGCGCTTGCGCAGGGTCAGGATCGCCGCCTCGAAACCCAGGGCGCAGGCGCTGGCCCAGAGCAGGTTGAACAGGGTGCCGGCACCGAACAGCCAGGTCAGCGCCAATATGCCGGGCACGGTGGCGAGCATGACCTGCAGCATGACCTGCTGGGTCCGGTTGCTGCCCTTGGCGTGGGGCGATGTGATACGGGGCAGGGCCATTGGCGCTCCGGTTGTTGTCATGGGTGCGTCGTGCGCAACCCTGATGACTGTTCAAAACCTAATCCGGATTTGTTCCGGGAAAATTATTGGCAGGCATGGGCGGCGCGGCTTTCCCGGATTGCATCCGGGCTACGGGACGTCAGCCTGTGTGTTCCTGTAATTTGCTTTCCGCTTGTGCCAGGCGCTCGCGCGCCGCTGCCAAGGCCTCGGCCGCACTACGGTCGTCGCGCTCCAGCTTGCGCAAATCGGCGCGGGCGAAGGCGACTTCGGTTTTCAGCGCGCGGGTGGTTTCGTCGACTGGTCGCTTGTCGCTGCGGATCAGATCCGGCGCCGGTTTGTTCGAGGCCTCCTCGGCGGCATGCAGGGCCTGTTCGGCATTGGCCAGGGCATCGCGCAGTTTGCTCAATTCGGCTTCGTCGCCGCCGGCTTTCTCGGCCTTCTTCAGTTCGGCGCGCTTCATTGCCAGTTCGATCTTGGCTTTCTTTAGCGCATCGATTTCCGGGGCTGGTTGCGCGGCTGCGGCTGGAGCAGTCGTCTGGCTTTCCAGGCTGGCCAAGATCTGCTCGGCGGCTTGCAACTGATCGCGCAGTTGCTGCAGTTCGTTCTGTTGCCCGGCGTCAGGCGCTTCGATCTTCTCCAGCTTACGCACCTGGGCACGCAGCATGGCGGCGTCGATCTTGGCTTTCTTCAGTGCGCCATCGTCGGCGGCAGGCTTTGCGCTTGGCTGAGGAGCTTCAGTTTGTAGACTCGCGAGCAGCTTCTCCGCCGCTTCCAATTGGCCGCGAAGCTGCTGCAGTTCGCTCTGCTGTTCATCGCTGGGCGCTTCGATCTTCTCCAGCTTGCGCACTTGGGCGCGCAGCATGGCGGCGTCGATCTTGGCTTTTTTCAGCGCGCCGTTGTCGGCTGCCGGTGCAGTGGCCACTGGCTCGGCCGCCATGGCTGTATCCAGGGCTTGTTGCGCGGCTGCGGCGGCGCTGCGCAGTTCGTCGACCTGGGCCTGCATTTCCGCGGTGGCGTGGGCGGCCAGTTGTTTCTCGGCCTTCTTCAGTGCGACCTGGGCCATGCTGGCTTCGATCTTCAGTTTTTTCTGTTGGTCGCTAAGCCCGGCCGGTTTGGTCGCTGGCGCCGAGCTGTTTACCGCATCGCTGGCAGCCGGCGCTTCGGCTTGGGCGGTTTTGGCACGGGCGGCGCGCTCGGCGCGGGCCTGGCGTTCGGCTTCCTTCTGCTCTTCGGCGCGGCGCAGACGCTCCTGGCGCAATTCGAAGCGCTGCTTGGAGTGTTCGGCCTTGAGTTGCTTTTGTTCCAGCTCGCGAATTTCGCCCTTGGCCGCGCGGTAGTACTGCACCAATGGGATGCTCGAAGGGCAGACATAGGCGCAGGCGCCGCACTCGATGCAGTCGAACAGGTTGTGTGCCTTGAGCTGCTCGTGTTCCTGGCCGATGGCGAAGAAGTGCAACTGTTGCGGCAGTAAGCTGGCCGGGCAGGCCTCGGCGCATTCGCCGCAGCGGATGCACGGCATGGCCGGCGGCGGTGGCGGCAGTTCGGCTTCGGCCGCGGCCAGCAGGCAGTTGGTGGTCTTGATCAACGGCACGTCGAAATCGGGCAGGGTGAAGCCCATCATCGGCCCGCCCATGATCAGGCGGTGCAGCTTGTCGCGCTGCAGTCCGGCGAACTCCAGCAGTTCGGCCACCGGGGTGCCGAGTAGCACTTCGACGTTCATCGGCCGCGCCAGGGCCTCGCCGGTAAGGGTGGTGATACGCGCGATCAGGGGTTTACCGAGCAACACCGCCTCATGGATCGCCACGACGCTGCCGACGTTCTGGCAGAGAATGCCGATATCCGCAGGCAGGCCGCCCGAGGGCACTTCGACGCCGGTGAGAATCTGGATCAGCTGCTTTTCGCCGCCGGACGGGTACTTGGTCGGGAACACCCGCACGCTGAACGGTCGCGTGCCAATGGCCGCCTTGACCGCGGCGATGGCTTCGGGTTTGTTGTCCTCGATGCCGATCAGCACCTGCTCAGGCTGGATCAGGTGCGCGAGTATCTCGATGCCGCTGACCAGCTCGGCGGCTTTCTCGCGCATCAGCAGGTCGTCGGCGGTGATATAGGGTTCGCACTCGGTACCGTTGATGATCAGCGTGTGAATCTTCTGCGTCGGCCGCGCGGTGAGCTTCACCGCGGTGGGGAAACCGGCGCCGCCGAGGCCGCTGATGCCGGCCTGGCGAATGATCTCCAGCACGGCGCCGGCGTCGAGTTCGCGGTAGTCCGGGTGCGGTGTCAACTCGGTCCATTGTTCCAGGCCATCGCTGTCGATGACGATGGCCGGGGCCAGCATGCCGGAGACGTGCGGGTAGGGCTGCGGGCCGATAAAGCTGACGGTGCCCGAGGTCGGCGCATGCACCGGTACGCTGACGAAGCCGTTGGCGGCGGCGATCAACTGGCCTTTGCGCACGTATTCGCCGAGTGCGACCACCGGCTCCGCCGCCGCACCGATATGCTGGTTGAGCGGCAGCACCAGACGTTTGGGCAGTGGCGCGGGCTGGATCGGTGTGCGATTGGAAAGGGTTTTACGTTCCGGCGGGTGAATGCCGCCGGGGATGTTCCACACCTGGGCGTCGTGATTGTGCATCGCCGTCATGCCGCCTGCCCCCGATCGCTGGCGATCAATTGTCCAGGTGCCAAGGGTTTGCTCCACTTCCAGGTCTGTAGGTTGCTGCCCACTTCGATCATATCGATGCAGTCCACGGGGCAGGGCTCGACGCACAGATCACAGCCGGTGCATTCGGAAACGATCACCGTGTGCATCTGCTTGGCCGCGCCGAGAATGGCGTCCACCGGGCAGGCCTGGATGCATTTGGTGCAGCCGATACATTCGGCTTCGCGGATGTAGGCGACCATCTGCGGCTTCTCGCCTTCCACCGCATCCAGGGGCTCGGCTTCGACATCCAGCAGGTCGGCGAGGGCCTGAATCGTTGCTTCGCCACCGGGCGGGCACTTGTTGATCTTGTCGCCTGCGGCGATCGCCTCGGCGTAGGGCTTGCAGCCGGGGTAGCCGCATTGGCCGCACTGGGTTTGCGGCAGCAGGGCATTGACCTGCTCGGCAATCGGGTCGCCCTCGACCTTGAAGCGCACCGCGGCGAATCCGAGGATAGCCCCGCCCACCAGGCACAGGGCGAGCAGCGCCAGTACGGCGATCAGCACCACACTCATAGCTTGATCAACCCGGTAAAGCCCATAAAGGCCAGGGACATCAAACCCGCGGTGACCATACCGATGGCGGCACCCTGGAACGATTTCGGCACATCGGCGATGGCGATACGCTCGCGCATCGCAGCGAACAAAACCAGCACCAGGGAAAAGCCCAACCCGGCGGCGAAGCCGTTGGCGGTGGCGGTGATAAAGGTGAACTCGGCCTTGTTGGCGTTGAGCAGGGCCACGCCGAGCACGATGCAATTGGTGGTGATCAACGGCAGGAAGATACCGAGCACGCGGTACAGCAGCGGGCTGGTCTTATTGACCACCATCTCGGTGAACTGCACCACCACGGCGATCACCAGGATAAAGCTGATGGTGCGCAGGAACTCGATATCCAGCGGCTTGAGTACGTACTGCTGGATCAGGTAACTGCACATCGCCGCCAGGGTCAGCACGAAGGTGGTGGCGAGCGACAGGCCGATAGCCGTCTCGATCTTCTTCGATACGCCCATAAACGGGCACAGGCCGAGAAATTGCACCAGCACGAAATTATTGACCAGGATGGCGCTGACCATGATCAAGGCGAGTTCGGTCATCAGGTTACCGTTGTGCTCTGAAGAAGGTCGGAGAGGGCGCTTATTATCGATAAGCCGCCCCGGCCGTACAAGCCGGATCAGCGCCGCTGAGTGGCTGACATAAGGTTAGAAGCCTGTCCGGGAAGCGCAATGCTCGCGGCGTTGCGGCTTCCTGGTGGTGTGCGGCTATTTGACCCGCTGTCCCGGCTTGGCGCCGCTGTCCGGGCTGAGCAGGTAGATTTCCTGGCCGCCGGGGCCGGCGGCCAGGACCATGCCTTCGGACACGCCGAACTTCATCTTGCGCGCCGCCAGGTTGGCGACGTACAGGGTCAGGCGGCCTTCCAGCTTGCTCGGGTCCGGGTAGGCGCTCTTGATGCCGCTGAACACGTTACGCTTGGCGTCGCCGATATCCAGGGTCAGGCGCAGTAACTTGTCGGCGCCTTCGACGAATTCGCATTTCTCGATCAGGGCGATACGCAGGTCGACCGCGGCGAAGGCGTCGAAGGCGATTTCGGCGGCCAGCGGCTCTTTTGCCAGTTCGCCATTGCCGGCAGGCGCGGCGGGGGTGTCGCTGGTGGCCAGGTCTTCTTTGGAGGCTTCGATCATGGCGTCGACTTTCGCGGGCTCGATACGGGTCAGCAGGGCGCTGAACGGGTTCAGTTGGTGGTTGGTCAACAGGCTCTGGTGGTCGTCCCAGGTCAGCGGCGCGACATTGAGGAAGGCCTCGGCATCGCTGGCCAGTTTCGGCAGTACCGGCTTGAGGAAGATCACCAACTGGCGGAACAGGTTGATGCCCAGGGCGCAGATGGCCTGCACTTCGTCCTGCTTGCCGTCCTGTTTGGCCAGCGCCCAGGGCGCCTTGTCGGCGATCCAGGCATTGGCGCGGTCGGCCAGGGTCATGATCTCGCGCATGGCGCGGGCGAAGTCGCGGGCTTCGTAGGC
>CBIHQF010000093.1:0-9854 GCA_966211665.1 uncultured Pseudomonas sp.
GGCTCGGGCTTCCTGCTTCGCTCTACCTCCTGCATCCATGCAGTCGTCGCCTACGCTTTTCAACGGCCTGCCAAGGCAGTTTAGCCGAGCGGCCGGCATCGATGCTTGCCGCTGCTTTGGCGCCAGGTAAAGGCCCGCGCCGGGCTCAGCGCCCCGGTCGATTGCGGATGGTCTTGAGCAGGTCCTCGGGCGTGACCTGGCCGACCACCTGAGTGGCGGCGCTGCCGGGCTGCGGCAGGCCGAGGATGTTGCCCTTGATCTTGCCGATCACATGCATCTCGCACGGCTTGCAGTCGAATTTCAGGGTCAGCACCTCGTCGCCGTGCACCAGCTGCATCGGCTCGACCTTGGTGCGCACGCCGGTAACGCCCTTGGCCTGCTTCGGGCACAGATTGAAGGAGAAGCGCAGGCAGTGCTTGGTGATCATCACCGGTACTTCGCCGGTTTCCTCGTGGGCCTCGTAGGCCGCGTCGATCAGTTGCACGCCGTGGCGATGATAAAAATCGCGGGCCTTGTGGTTGTAGACGTTGGCGAGGAACGACAGGTGCGCCTCCGGGTACACCGGCGGCGGGTTGCTCTCGGCCTTGCGCCCGCCGCGCGGATGAGCGGCGATGCGCGCCGCGGTGAGCGCCTCGATGGCTTCGCGGCGTAGCGCCTTGAGCTGCGAGGCGGGGATGAAGTACGCCTGCGGCGCATCCAGTTCGACGGCATCGGCGTGGTAGATGGTGGTGCCCAACTGGGTCAGCAGATCGCGCAGCTGTTCGAGCGCCTGCTCCGGCTTGTTCGCCACGCCGAAGGGGCCGTCCAGGCCGACCGTGGCGCGCACGCCGTCCTCGCTGGTGGCGGTCAATTCCAGGCGCTGCTCGCGCAGCGTCGCTTGCCAACTGACGCCGACGCGGCGCTCGGCGGAGGTCTTCTGCAACGCCTGTTGCCAGTCGTGGTCGAGGTTGCGGTTGAGCGGATGGTTCGGCCGCAGGCGGGAGAGGGCGGCCGGCATCTCGTTCGGCTCCACGCGGTAGCGCCAGCGCTTCTCACCGTCTTCCTCGCCTCCTTCATAAAAGGTGCCCTTCAACTCGGCGATATTGGCGCGAAAGCCCACCACCTCGCGTTTGACCAGCACATTCAGGCCGTCGCCGTTGGACAGCGGCGCCTGGGTCACGGCGATCAGGTCGCGTTTGCCCACTTTCTCGACATGGCCGACGGCAAGCCCGGTGAAGGTCGGCGAATCGAAGGCGCCTATATCGATCTTGCGCTCGCTGACGAAGTAATCGGTGCTGCCGCGGTGGAAGGTCTTGTCCGGATCGGGCACGAAGAAGTGATCGGTACGGCCGCAGGAAGCGCGAGCCAGGTCCGGGCGCTCGGCGAGAATGCCGTCCAGGCGCTGGCGGTAATAGGCGGTGATGTTCTTCACGTAGCCCATATCCTTGTAGCGCCCCTCGATCTTGAACGAGCGCACGCCGGCGTCCACCAGCGCGCTGAGGTTGGCGCTCTGGTTGTTGTCCTTCATCGACAGCAGGTGTTTCTCGAAGGCGACCACTCGGCCTTGATCGTCCTTCAACGTGTAGGGCAGGCGGCAAGCTTGCGAGCAATCGCCGCGGTTGGCGCTGCGCCCGGTCTGCGCGTGGGAGATATTGCACTGCCCGGAAAACGCCACGCAGAGCGCGCCATGGATAAAGAACTCGATGGCCGCGTCCGTTTCGTCGGCGATGGCGCGGATTTCCTTCAGATTCAACTCGCGGGCCAACACCAGTTGGGAGAAACCGGCCTGATCGAGAAACTTGGCCCGATCCAGGGTACGGATATCGGTCTGGGTGCTGGCGTGCAGCTCGATCGGTGGGATATCCAGTTCCATCACGCCCAGGTCCTGCACGATCAGCGCATCCACGCCGGCGTCGTACAACTGGTGGATCAGCGTGCGCGCCGGCTCCAGCTCGTCGTCATGCAGGATGGTATTGATGGTGACGAACACCCGTGCGTGGAAGCGATGGGCGAATTCCACCAACTGCGCGATATCGCTCACCTCGTTACAGGCATTGTGCCGCGCCCCGAAGCTCGGCCCGCCGATATACACGGCATCGGCGCCATGCAGAATCGCCTCGCGGGCGATGTGCACATCACGGGCGGGGCTGAGCAGTTCCAGATGGTGTTTGGGCAGGGACATGGCGTTCTTCTTATCAGGCTGGCACGGGCAAGGGGCGCATTGTAGCGGGCCTGTGGCGCAGAGGCATCCGCAGATGCCGGGCGGCGACTGGAATGCGGCCGTGTGCGGGGGCGGCCAAGCAATGCAGCTGAATGCGCAGCAACAGCTAAGTCGTGGTCTGCCCGGCCGGATTCGGGGGCTCGCCCAGGTTGGCCGCCCCCAGGCAATACTGGTTATCGCCATTGCGTTTGGCCGCGTACATCGCCTGGTCGGCAATGTGGATAAGGCTATCGATGTTCGGGCCATGCTCCGGAAACATGGCGATGCCGAGACTGGCGCCGACCTGGAGGCTGGCGTTATCGAGGTCGATCGGTTGGGTCAGCTGCTGCAGAAGTTTCTCGCCGATCAGTTGCGCATCGTCGTGCAGGCTGCGACCCAGGCTCAGCCCTTCGATCACCCCGACGAACTCATCGCCACCCAGCCGCGCGACCAGATCGGATTCGCGCAGGGTCTGGCGCAAGCGCTGCGCAATGTTCACCAGCAGCTGATCGCCAACCGCATGGCCGTGCTCATCGTTGATCTGCTTGAAGCCATTGAGGTCGATAAACACCAGGGCCACGCGGGTTGCGTTGGTTCGCGCGCGCGTCAAGGCCTGGGTCAGGAACTCTTCGAGCAGCAAACGGTTGGGTAGCCCGGTCAGCGGGTCATGGCGGGCGAGTTGTTGCAGCTGGCTGACGGAGGCTTTCTCTTCGCTGATGTCGCGTACCACGCCCATCATTCGGGTCGGCTGGCCGTTCGCATCTTTGACCACGTTGCCGGTCTCGCGTAGCCAATGGATGCTGCCGTCGGGCCAGACCACGCGGTATTCCTCGTCATGGTTATGGCCGGTTTCGATGCAGCGCCGCTCCCCGGCCCGGACGTGCTCGCGGTCGTCGGGGTGAACGCTGCTACAGAACAGCTCATAGCTCGGGGTGACCTCGCCAGGCTTGTAGCCGAACATGCCGTAGATGGCCTCCGACCAATACAGCTTGTCGGTATCGATCGACCAATCCCAGGTACCCATGCTGGCGAAGTATTGGCTGCGCTTGAAACGCTCGGCATCCTCGGCGGGGGTGCTGTGAAGCATTGCAGTCTGGGTCAGCACTATGGCATCGCCGTGCAGGGCGGTGGCCACCCGGCGCACATCCAACGCCTGTTGCTTGCCATCGATCAGTACATCGCATTGAAGGTGCGCCCTGCCGTGCGAATTGAATTGCGGCAACCATTGCTGCAACGGCGTGCCCTGCAACGCTGTGCCGGGCTGCCCCAACAGCCTTGCCGCCGCGGCGTTGTGCAGACGAATGCGACCATTGTCGCTCACCAGCAAAAGCCCATCGGGCAGGGCGTCGAGCAGTACGCGATGCTGTTCAAGTTGTCGGCGGCTCTGGCGTAGCAGCACAAGCGACAACAAGGTCGCTAGCGCAGCAAGAATGGCGAGTCCGGTAGCAATCATTGGTTTATGTACAGATAGCTGAATAAACGCCGCTTAACGCGGCTAGTGCCGGCCATTATGCATGCTAAGCATGGCCTTATGTCGGCCACATACGGCGGTGCGGGGCTCACTGCCTGCGACGCTTGCGGGGTGTTTTTCGCAAGCAATTTCGATGTGGGCAAATTGCCACCAAGGCGCGCTTTGCTTAGAGTATCGCCCCTGCCGCGACGGCACAGATCAGTCCGGTGGAATCAATCAATAAACAAGGACGATACATAATGAAGTTGAAGTTATTGGGAATGGCGCTGGTCTTGACCCTGAGCGGCTGCGCCAGTTTCCCGGGAGACCAGGTTCCAGAAACCAAGTTGCCATCTATGGCCAGCTACCAGCAGCGCCCCAGTGTGTTTGTCGACTTCACCTTTTATCAAGGCAAGGCGAGCGATAAAAACGCTATAGAAATGCCGCAGGCAAAGGAAGCACTCAAGCCGCAGCTTGAAGCTTCTTTACGTGACTCGGGATTGTTCAGCCGCTACACGCTCGACGAATTTCAGAAACAGCCGGGCGACTACACCCTCAAGCTGAACGTCTACAACAGCGGCTCCGCGGGTGCAGCGATGGTCAGCGGCATGATTACGGGGTTCAGCTTGTTCGTGATCCCGGGTTCCGCAAAGGATGAATACACCATGACGCTGGAGGTTCTGGACGACCAGGGCCAGCCGGTTCTGAGCGGGCAGAACCACGACTCGGTGCGTACCTGGATGGGGCTGATCTTCATCCCGATGATGGGCAACACACCGGGTGAGGCGATCAACGACAGTTTCCGTCGCCAGTTCAATGCGTTGCTGAATCAGATGTTCGATAAGCAAGTTCTGAAGTACGCGCAAGGCGTATTTCCGCTGCGCGGTTGATCGCGTTCGGCGCGCCTGGTTGGCGCGCCGATTCCTGCATCACTGCTTCATTGCGGCGATGAACGCAGGGTCCTGATACAGCTCAGCCAGCAGCTTGCGCACCAATGGGTTGAATGCATTGGCCGCCGCCGGGATCGCAATGGCGCCGAGGAAGGGGCTGTCCCAGGTGCTGGTTACCGTCTTGCTGCTGCTATAGAGGGAACGCTCGCCTTCACGCAGGTTGAAGTCCGCGCTGATCGCGCCGCTGCCGGTGCCGACCGGTGCATCGAGCTTGCTCTGCCGCAGTTGCACGTCCAGATGGCGCGAGGCGGCCGGGTCCAGCAAGCCCGCCAGGCGCAGTTCATCTTCCAGCGCTTTCTGTACATGCTTACTGATTGAACCTTCCGGGCTGCGGATGGGGTTGGCGCGGGCGGAAATCGAGTCCTGGCCCTTGTCGGCCATGACAGTAGGCGAATTGAGCTTGGCCAGCGGAGCCTGATTTTTCAGCGTTTGCACGTTATCGAAATATGCATCGTAGCGTGGCATGGCAACGCCGCATCCCTGCAGGATCAAGGCGGCGGTGGCGAGACAGATAAAGCGTTTCAGCATATGAATCCCTTCAGTCAGGAGGAGTGGAAACGCGATGCTAGCACAGTGATGGCTCCTTCTAGCCACGCTCCAGCATGGCGGCAAACCTGCGACGCTGCGTCACCATGTTCGCCGGCAGCGCGCTGTTTCTGTAGCCGCTTGTAAAGAGGCAATCCCTCTCGGTCTGTATTGGGATAGCCGCTAGCAACTGTGTCTATTCTCCGGCCGCTACCGCGCCGAGAATGGCCGGACTCCCCAGCGCCGAGCCCGCCATGCATATCGCCATCCTCACTTTCGACGGCTTCAACGAACTGGATTCGCTTATCGCCTTGGGCATCCTCAACCGCATCAAGCAGCCGGATTGGCGCGTGTCCCTGGCCTCGCCGAGCGAGACGGTCACTTCGATGAACGGCGTGAAACTGCATCGCCAGGCTGCATTGGATGAGATCGAATCGTTCGATGCCGTGCTCGTCGGCAGCGGCATCAAGACCCGCGAGATCGCCCAGGACGCCGCGGTGATGCAGACGCTGGCGCGGCTCGATCCCGCGCGCCAGCTGATCGGTGCGCAGTGCTCCGGCACCCTGCTGTTGGCAAAGTCGGGGCTGCTGAAGGGCGTACCCGGTTGCACCGACCTCACCACCAAGCCCTGGGTGCAGGAGGCCGGTATCGAAGTGCTCGAGCAACCCTTCTTCGCCCGGGGCAACCTGGCGACAGCCGGCGGCTGCCTGGCCTCCATCTACCTCGCCACCTGGGCCCTGGCGCGCCTGGTCGGGCGCGATGCCGCGGCCGAAGCGCTGCACTACGTCGCGCCGGTAGGGGAGAAAGCGGATTACGTCGAACGGGCGCTCGGCAATATCGCGCCCTATTTGCCCGCATGACGTTAACCGCAAGGTGGAAAGCCTCGAAGCGTTTTCCACCGATGCGGCAGGGCAACGTAGGTGGTTTTCCAACGGCCTGTTAGTGCGCCACAGCGCCGGTCAAACCCCCGGCGAGCTATGCATCTATTGGAAGAGGGTATCTCGCTAGCAGTTCGCCCAGTTCGAGCTCCATGGCGCCTTGGTTTTGGCCGCCCTGGGCGAGCATCCATTTCACGCGTTCGAGCGTTTCTGCTGCATGCATATCGGCAACGAAGCGCTGCGACTCGTCCGCCAGGGACTCTTCATCCGGGCTGCTGACGCGCTCCACCACCGCTTTGACATTGCCGATGCCGTTGGCCGGAAACCCGGCAATACGCTGGGCAAGCGCCATGCAAAAGTCGCTCAGCCGTTCGGCCGGCAGCGCGCGATTGATCCAGCCATACAGCTCAGCCGTGGCGGCATCGAAATCCTCGCCGCCCAGGCACACTTCCAGCGCCCGACCTCTGCCCAGCAGTTGGGTCAGGCGCACCGTTCCGCCTGCGCCCGGCAACAGCCCCACGCCGATTTCCGGTTGGCCCAGCACGGCGGTTTCACGCGCGGCGAAACGCATATCCAGCGCCAGTAGAAATTCGCTTCCGGCGCCGCGGGCGCGGCCGCTCAACTCGCCGATGGTGACCTGGGGCAGGTGACTGAAACGGGTGAACAGTGCGCTCAATAGGCTTGGCGTGCCGGGCGGCAGGGCGACGGGTGGCGCGTCGAGTTGGCTACCCAAATCATAGTGGGCGAGGAAGAAGTCCGGATGGCCGCTGCGAAAGATAACGACTTTGGTCTGCGTGTCACCCTCCAGCTTTTGCGCCAAACGGAGCAGGTCGATCACCATGCTGCGGTCGACCAGATTGATCGGCGGGTGATTGAAGCGCACCACGGCGACTCCGTCATGATCGTCACGGGTAAAGCTCTGGTATTCGCTCATCGTTATTTCTCTGTAGTGGCTGAGAGTCTTACTGCGCCGTAAGGCCGCCATCGACCGGCAGGGCTATGCCGGTGGTGAAGCCCGCCGAAGGGCCGGATAGATAAAGCACGGCTGCGGCGATCTCTTCGACGGTGCCGATTCGCCCTATGGGGTGCGCGGCCACTACCAGGGCCACATGTTTGGGGTTGTCGGTGCTGGCGCGCCGGTACATGTCGGTGTCGATAACCGCGGGGCAAACCGCGTTCACGCGGATATTCTTGCGCGCATATTCAACAGCCGCGGTCTTGGTCAGGCCGATCACTGCATGCTTGGAGGCCGAGTAGATGCCCTGTTTGGGCGCGGCTATCAAACCGGCGACCGAGGCGGTGTTAACGATCGAACCGCCGCCTTGGGCAAGCATCGCGGCTATCTGGTATTTCATGCACAGCCACACGCCCTTCACGTTGACGCCCATGATGGCGTCGAACACCGCTTCGCCGCCGTCGGCCAATTTGCACTTCTCGATCTCGATCCCGGCATTGTTGAACGCGCAATCCAGACGGCCGTAGGTCGCAACGGTTTCTTCAATCAAGCGGCGCACCTCGGCCTCGCAGGACACATCGCAGCGGATAAACGACGCCTCGCTGCCGGCCGCTTCGATCAAGGCCGCGGTCGCCTGGCCGGCCTGGCTGTCGATATCGGACACCACCACCTTGTGCCCGCTGTTGGCGAAGGCCAACGCGCTGGCGCGGCCGATACCGTTCGCCGCGCCCGTTACCAAAGCGACTCGGCCTGTGTTCGTCTCGTTCATCGTTACCTCGTATGCAAATCATGGGTTCTGTAGGCACGCCGACGGGCAGCTTCACTGCCAATCCAGAAAAGGGCATGGATGCCGCGATGCTAGGCGTCTGCCTATAATTAGAAAAATGATTGGTTTTCATTGATAGACATGAACAAATCTAATTACTCGCCCTCCATCGCACGCTTGGACCTGAACCTGTTCCGGGTCTTCGCCGTGATCTATCGCGAACGTAACCTCACCCGCGCCGCCGAGCAGTTGTGTGTCAGCCAGTCGGCGGTCAGCCATGCGCTGGCGCGTATGCGCGAGCAACTCGACGACCTGCTGTTTATCCGTGAGGCTCAGGGCGTCGTACCCACGCCACTAGCCATGCGCATCTGGCCTGACGTGCAGGAGGGGCTGGTTTTTTTGCAGCGGGCCGTCGCCCAGAGCCACAGCTTCGAGCCCGCGCGGGATATCGCCGCAGTAACCCTGGCAATGCTCGATGTGATCGAACCCGTGGTGCTGCCGACCTTGGTCGAGGCGCTGCATGGCGCGGTGCCGAGCATTCGCGTTACCAGCGCGCGAATCAAACGCTCGACGCTCAAGGCCGATCTGGCGACTGGCCGTGTCGATTGCGCTATCGATGTGGCCCAGGCCGCCGATGACGAGCTGTCGCATGGCTTTCTGAGCCGCGATGAGTTTGTCGTGGTCAGCCGCTCAAGCGCCGCCATCGACCGCGACGGCTATTTCGCCGCGCAGCACATCACGGTGTCGTCGCGACGCATGGGCTATGGGGTCGTAGACTTCGAACTGGCTCGCCAAGGCCAGCAACGCCAGATCGCCGCGCGCTGCCAACACTATGAATCGGCCTGTCGTTTGGTGGCTGGCAGCGACCTGCTGCTGACCATGCCTCACAGTTTGGCGATGTCCAGCAATGCCTACCTGGGCAACCATATCCACCCGCTGCCGGTAAGCGTGCCGGGGGTGGAGTTGCACCTGTTCTGGCACCGGGACCGCGAGTCGGACCCGGCCAACACCTGGCTGCGGCATACCTTGCTCGCCGCCATGGACAGAACGCCTTCGTAGGGCTTTCACCCTTGCGGAAACGACTCGACTGCCCCGACCGGCCGCCGTGATAGATGTCGGCTCTGGCGGGTCTGTAACCAAGCTCATGCGGCGACTCATCTTAAGAGCTGCCGGCTGGTGTACGATGCGCCGCCCCAATATCCCTGCTAAAACCGCCAGGTCATCATGCCCGCCAACGCCCTGTATACCGACCTCTCCGGTTATTACGATTTGATGTGTGCCGGCATCGACTATCACGCGCAAAGCCACTGCGTTCACCGGCTGCAACAGATTTTCGGTAACGGCGGCAAAACCCATCTCGACCTCGCCTGCGGGACCGGGCCGCATGTCCGGCATTTCATCGATTGCGGCTACCAAAGCGGCGGGCTCGATATCAATCGACCGATGCTCGATAGAGCCGCCATTCGCTGCCCGGAGGCGCAGTTCTCTTTGCAGGACATGTGCGATTTCAAGGTGGCCAAGCCGCTGGACCTGATCACCTGCTTCTTGTATTCCATCCACTACAGCGCCGGGCTGGAGCGGTTGCAGGCCTGCATCCTCAGCGTGCATACCGCGCTCAACGCCGGTGGGGTGTTCTGCTTCAACGCCGTCGACAAGCACAAGATCGACAACGCGCTATTCGTGAGCCATAGCGACGAGCATGAAGGCAGCCGGTTCACCTTCAGTTCCGCCTGGCGCTACCGCGGCGCTGGTGAAAAACAGTCGCTGAAACTCAGCATCGAAAAAACCACGGCAGAACGAACCCAGGTCTGGCACGACGAGCATCCGATGGTCGCGGTGGGATTCGCCGAGTTGCAGGCGCTCTTGCGGCCGTACTTCGACGTCCATGTTTTCGAGCACGATTACCAAAAGATCGTCTCCTGGGACGAGGACTCGGGAAACGCGCTATTCGTCTGCGTGAAGATTTAGCAGGCTTCACCGTGGCGACTTAGCGTCTTCTCGAAGCGATACAGCGGGATACCGTCGGCGTACTCGGTAATCAGCAACATTGCCGGCACGCTGGGATTGGCCAGGTTGTAGAGCGGGCGTTCGATCGCCACTTCGCGCCCCCGGTTCCGGTACTCGGGCGAATGGTATGGCCGGCGGTCGGCT
>CBIHQF010000094.1:0-9757 GCA_966211665.1 uncultured Pseudomonas sp.
GCCAATCTTGAAACTCTGGTCAGCGGTCAGTATCTGGAGGTGCAGCCGGCGAGCCAGCCCGGTGCCACTCAGCTGGCTTTTGTCGCGGCTGCTTCGGCGCCGAACGCCAATGCCCGGGAACAAGGTTTACGTTTGGTGCTGAGTACGGCACGCCGTGGTTCAATCAAGCCGGGAGTGGTCGTCAGTTACCGGGAGATTCCGGTCGGCAAGGTGACCGATTTCGAGCTGGGGCCCACCTCGGATCGAGTGTTGATCCACATTCTGATCGAGCCGCGCTATGCGCCTTTGGTGCGTAGCGGCAGCCGCTTCTGGAATGCCAGTGGCATCGGTGTGGATGCCGGCCTGTTCAGCGGCGTGAAGGTGCGCACCGAGTCCCTCGAGGCTTTGCTCGAAGGCGGGATCGCCTTCGCGTCGCCGAATAATCCGGAAATGGGCGGGCCGGCGCAACCTGGACAAACGTTCGCGCTGCATGACGAGGTTTTGCCCGAGTGGTTGGCTTGGGCGCCGAAGATAGCGCTGGAGCAATAACGGATAAGGGCCGCATATGCGGCCCTTATCGTTTCTGGCAGTTGGCTTGGTGTTCGCTTGGTGGGTTACGCGGCGCGCATGCTGCGTTGGTGATGCAGCCACCCGTGGTTATGCGCCGCTAACCCACCCTTCAGAATCAAGCCGGCTCTACCGTTGTCTCCGTCTGCGAGGCCTGGACCTTGGCACCTTCGCGGCGCTGGATGTACTTCCAGTCCGCTTCGTCGATATAGATACCGTTCGGCCCGCTGCCGCCTTCCAGGTCGATGGCCACATGGGCCGATACCTGCGGTTTGACCGAGGCCAGAATCGGCACGAAACCCAATTGCAGGCTGGTTTCGATCAGCGCCTGCTGGTTCTTCTCGTCGATGTCCGCCGCTTCGTCCAGGTAGTACGGCAGGCGCACGCGCCCGGCATGTTCGCGATCCATCAGGTGCAGCAACAGGTACATGTTGGTCAGCGCCTTGATGGTCATGGTGGTGCCGTTCGATGCCGCGCCGTCGATATCGGTGTGGATCACCGGCTGGCCATGCACCTTGGTGATCTCGAAGGCCAGCTCGAACAGGTCCTTCAAACCCAGCTGGTTGTGATTGGCGGCGACCAGGCGCGCCAGGTATTCCTTGGCTTCCTCGTTCTTGCTGTCCTGGTCGCTGCTTTGTTGCAGGTCGAATACCGACAGGGTCTCGCCTTGCTCGTACTGGCCGGCGCTGTGGATGATCTGGTCGATGTGCTTGAGCGCATCCTTGTTCGGGGCCAGGACGATACGGAAGCTTTCCAGGTTGGACACCTGACGCTTGTTGATCTCGCGGTTGAACAGCGCCAGCTGGTGTTCCAGGTTGTCGTAGTCGCTGCGGATATTGCGCAGGGTACGGGCGATATCGGTGACCGCAGCACGACGGGCCTTGGCCAGGGTCAGGGCTTCGTCCTGGCGGTGCGCGTAGGCGTTGACCAGCAGGTGCAGGCGGCGCTCGACGTCTTCTTCGCTGTCGAACTTGGCCACGCCCTTGAGGCGTACCTGGGCATACAGAGCGTCGATCTGCCCGTCTATGCGCTGCAAACCCTGCCAGGCATCCTGATAGTCGTTGAGCAGCGGCAGCAGGTTATCCAGCGAATCGTCCACCGGATCGGTGAACGGCGTGCCGAACGGCAGGTTGGCCGGCAGCAATTGGCGCCGGCGCAGGGCGTCTTCCAGGGTGCGCTGCTTGGCTTCCAGATCGGCCAGTTGGCGGCCGACCAATTGCAACTTGGCGGACAGCTGCTGCACGCGCTCGGTAAAGGCATCCGAGGCGCGTTTGAGTTCGTCCTGGGCGGCTTCCAGTTGCGCCAGCTGTTCGAGCTTGGCGGATTCCTCGACCGCCAGGGTCTGACTGCGGCGGAAATCTTCCAGCGCCTTTTGCGCATCCAGTACGGCCTGGTACAGCTGCTCGGCCTGGGCCTTGCTGGCGGCGCGGTCGGCGGCGACCGCCTGCTGGGTTTTCAGTTGTTTGTATTCGCGGTCGAGGCGGTCCTTCTGATCGCGCAAAGCAGCGCGGTCGGCCAGCGCTTGCAGGGCCGGCGGCTCGATATGCGAGAGGTCGATGGACAAACCGGGTACTTCGAAGCGCTCGCCCTTGAAACCATCGAGCACGGCTTCCAGGGATTTCACCCAGGCATCGCCATCGGCGACCTGGATGCCCTTGTCGCCGAGCGGCAGGCTGAACAGCTGGCCGTTGAACAGACGCATCAGGCGGTCGACGTCGGCCTGGGAGAACTCTTCGCGCAGGCGTGAGTAGCTGTTGTTGTCGGCGTGATCGAGTTGCTGCTTCACCGACTTGAGGCGCTTTTCCAGATCGCGCAGGCGCTCGTCGAGGTCTTCGGCGGAAAATTGCCGCGACTGCGCCAATGCGCCGGCCAGTTCGTCGTGGGCGTCCTTGGCGGCGAGCAGTTGCGCTTCCAGCACCTGCACGTCATCGATCAGGGCGAAGCGATTCTTTAATACGGAAAGCTCACCGAGCCAGCGCTGGATTTCGCTGATCTCGCGTTCCATGCGCATCAGCTCGGCGGTGCCGCCGCGTTGTTCCTGTTGCAGGCCGTCCTGCTCGCCCTGGTAGTGCTCGGCCTGGATCACCAGCTCTTCGCGGCGCGCGCCGGCGTAGTCCTGCCAGGTGCCGAGCAGCGAGTCGAGCAGCGGCGAAAGGCGATGCAGCTTGCCGCGCAGTTGTTCGCGTTGGGCCACGCCGGCGGCCAGGGCTTCGATCAAGGGACCGGCGGTGACCAGCGCCTGGTAGTCCTGCTCCATGCGCCGCACATCGCGAAAGGCTTCTTCGGTGGCGGCGATATAGTCGACGCTGCCCGAGCGCAGGCTGTGCTCGAAAGCATCGAGGAATAGCTGCTTGAGTTTCGCCGCGGTGATCTCGCGCATATGCAGCAGATTGATAAAGAGTGCGCGGAAGGTCTTCAGGCTCTGCTCGCTGGTGGAGCGTAGCGGGATCAGCGTCAGGTCCAGCGGGATCGAGGTGTGCCCGCCGACCAGCAGGCGGCGCAGTTCCTCGGGCTTTAGCTCATAGGCCTTGATGCCTTCGCGTTCCAGGTTGTTGAACAGCTCGCGCTGGCGCAGGCAGGTGCCGTTTTTCTGGTAGTGGGCCAGGTCCAGTTCGCCCTGATAAGCGAAGAACTGGTGACCGAAGCCGCCGCCCGGACCGCGCCCGGCCACGCCTATTACATGGGGGCCGTGGGGCAGGGCGACTTCGACCAGGATGTAGCTGGTGTCGGTGGCGAAGTAGAACTTGCGCGACTGCTCCAGGCTGTACTTGCCGAAGCTCATGTCCGACATGCGCGCCAGGATCGGGAACTGCAGGGCGTTGATCGAGGCGGACTTGCCGAGGTTGTTGGCGCCGTAGACCGACAGCGGGTTTTCCAGCGGAAAGATGCCGAGGCTGTAGCCGGCGGTGTTCAGCAGGGCGAAGCGGCGGATGCCGTAGCGTTCCTGGCTCATGCGTCTATCTCCTGTACGGCGCGTTCTTCGGCCATGGCGCGGGCCAGGGCGTCTTCTTCGGATTCGTCGGTATCCACCTCGTCGAGGCTGATGATGTCCTCCTCGACTTCATCGTCGAGCAGCACCGGCGTCGGCAGCGGCAGGGCGCTGTGCAGCGTGGCGGCCAGATCGCGGTCCTGTTGCACGCTGAGGCAGACATCGAGGAAGCGGTGCATGGGCGCGAGGAAGCGGTAGATGCCGTTTTCTTCGCTGGCGAAGCCGAGTTGGGTCAGGCGGCGCATAACCTTTTCCTCCAGCTCGTCCTGGGTGGTGACTTCGGCCTGGAGGAACAGGTCGCGGTACTTGTCGAGCAAGGCCGGCAATTCGTCGCGGCCGAGGCTGCCGCCGTCGAGCACGGCCAACGGATCGCGACCCTGATCGGCGAGGTGCTCGACCAGGATGAAGGTGAACAGCGCCAGGCGCTGGGCGGTCTTGTTGACCTGGGCGCCCATCTGTTCAGGAACGAAATAATAGAAGCCGCGGCTGTCGCAGACCAGCTCGTAGCCCAGGGCCTTGAACAAGGCGCGGTACTGGTCCTGCAAGCCCGTCAGTTGCGCGTAGAGTTCCGGGTCGCGGCGGCTGACGTGATAGCCCTTGAACAGCTCGCGGAAGATGGCTGAGAGCTGGGTGAGTTCTTTCAGGTCGATGTTCATGCAGAAGCTCGCAGATCGGGGGGGCTTTGCTCCCCTCTCCCTGAGGGAGAGGGGCAGGGGGTGAGGGGGCAGAGGACAGCGTTATATGGCTTGCCCTCACCCCAACCCTCTCCCGGAGGGAGAGGGAGCTGATCGGTGTATACCGTAGCCCTCATGGCGTACTTCCTATCAGCGCAAAGGAACTCAGGCTGACCCGATGTTCGGCCGTCAGGTACTCGCGGCGCTCCAGGCGCTCGCGCTGAAAGCGCGCATCGCGGGACAGGCGCGAGAACCAATAGAGCAGTTCGTCGGTGGCGCCCTCTGGCTCCTGTTCCAGCAGCCAGACCATCAAGTCCGGCAGCGGCAGCGCCTGTTCGCAGCGTTCGAGCATTTCCCGTGCGGTGCGTGGCGCGCGCGGTGCTTCCCCCTTGCGGCCTGTGTGGGCCTTGGGGAATTGCGCCGGCTTGGGTTCGAAGCGGGCCAGCGCGTAAACATAGGCCTCGACCTGGGAGGCGCTGCCGAGAAAGGTGCTTTGCGGGCGGCTGAACAGCGGCAGCGAAGCCTGGGGCACGGCGTCCAAACCCTTACGCCGGATCGCTGCAAGCGCCAGGGCAGCGCCGCGGGTAACGGCGTTGTGCCGGCGCGCTTCCTCGCGCAGCGGCAGCAGCAATTCGCGGGCGCGGCGCAGGGTCAGTTGGGCGGTGGTCTGCATCTCCAGGATGCGCGCGTGGGTGCGCAGTAACAGGTCGTCGTCGACCAGTTGGCCGAGGCGCTGCTGTTCGCCGAGCAGACGCAGCAGCACGTGTTCGACGCGGTACACACCCTGCTCGAAGGCGCCATCGGCGGCGACCAACTGAATCATCGGTTCGACGTACTCGTCCCAGGTCGCCAGTACTTCGGCGTAACGCTGACGCAAGGGGATCTGCCGGTCCGAGGTCTTGGCCCGCTCGGCCACCGCGACCAGCGCTTGTTCGTCATTGGCGAGTTTCTTCAGCACATCGCGCACGCGCATATCGAGCAAACGTAGCTGGCGGGCGAGGTCGGCGGCGTCGCGTACCTCGAAGGCATCCTTGATATAGCCCGCCAGGCGTTCGAGGTGACGCAAATAGGCCTCGATCTCCAGGCACAGCCCCAGGCGGTGCTCACGGCGCAGGTAGGCGAGGAAGTCGTGGATCTGCGCGTTGAGCTCGAAGCGGTTGGGGCTCTTGGCCACCGGCACCAGGATATCCAGGCGGATCCACTGGTCGAGCAGGGCGGTAATGTCCACCGGGGTGCTGTCCGGCAACTGCGCGGCGAGCTGTTTACGCAGCTCGATCAGGCTCAGGGTGCCGGCGTCGAAACGCTCGCAGAGCGGTTCGAGCAATGTCCAGTGTTCGGCGAGGGCGCGCAATACGCGCTTGGGGTCGATCATTGCAGGACCGGTCGCTCAATCGGAAAAAACGCCGATTGTACTGCATCGGCCGGCAATCGCTTACGTCCGAACCGATCGAAGGCGTCGAGCCGCCGGAAAGTGACCGAATGCGGCAGTTTAGGACGGCATGGGGGCGCGCAAGCGGCCTGGCCTGCTGGAGAGTGCCACTCAGGCGCGCGGTTATGCCTTCTGCGCGAGCTGGCATGGATTCTGCGATAGATCGTTAACTGCCTATGGATCAGGTCAACGTTATGCCATTTACCTGCACTGCCCATGTCGACGACCAATGGAGCGAGTTGCAACAGCAGCGCGAGTTGGCGTGGGATCTCGATGCGATTTCCGACCGCGGCGAAGCGCTGGCCTTTCTGCGGCGTTTCGAGAATTGCCTGTGCATCTATTCGGCCTATGCGCAGAAACTCTATAGCCGCTACAGCTTCGTGATCCCGCAGAGCGAACAGGGCGATATCACCATCCTGCCGGGCGAGCCGGCATGGCAGGCGACTTACAACGATATTCCGGCCCAGGCGGTGGAGCCCACGGGGGTGCACATTATGCCCGGCGAAACCCTCGGCTACAGCGGCCTGTATTTGAAAGTGCCGAGCGAGAACCGCCTGGTCGCCTCCAAGGAACTGCCGTTCCATGCCGGGCTGAAGTTGCTGATCCAGCGTTTTCAGGCCAGGGGCGAGCCCTTCCTGCCGGTGTTGGTCAAAGAGGAGTTGCGTGGGTTCGAGGGGCGCATGCCGTCGCTGCACCTGCATCGCATCGTCCCGTCGCGCCTTGGCCCACGCACGCAACCGGATATCGGCGCCATGCAAGAGGCGATTGCCGAGCACCTGCTCGGGCTGTTCCGGCGTACTTGAGTGGTCGGGCCGCCTTGGCGCAAAGCCATGCGGGTGGCCATCAAATAGACATCTAACGGGTGCATGCTCGGCGAAACGGCCTCGCGGTCATTCTCGAACGGGCGGTTTTTAGCGCCTGCTGCGCCTGCATATCAGTGCTTCGGATGAGCGCCGGCTTTGTCGTGATGCGTCGGCGACGGTCGATTATTGGTTAAAATTTCCACAATTCGCTTTCGATATGCGCCGGTTGTCGGCACAATTCGCCTCCACTTTTTGGGGAGGGGGTCAGTTTTGCTGATTTCCTGCCGGCAGAACGGGCACGGGCATATAGATGATCAAGACGCCGTATTACCTCATCGACAAACAGAAGCTGCTGGTCAACCTGCAGAAAATCGCCTACGTGCGCGAACAGTCCGGCGCCAAGGCGCTGCTGGCCCTCAAGTGCTTCGCCACCTGGTCGGTGTTCGACCTGATGCAGCAATATATGGACGGTACAACCTCGTCGTCGCTGTACGAACTCAAGCTCGGTCGGCAGAAGTTCGCCGGCGAGACCCACGCCTACAGCGTGGCCTGGGCCGACGACGAGATCGACGAGATGCTCGCCAACTGCGACAAGATCATCTTCAACTCCATCAGCCAGCTCGAACGCTTCGCCGATGCCTCCGCCGGCAAGGTGCGCGGTCTGCGGGTCAACCCGCAGGTGAGCAGCTCCGATTACCTGCTGGCCGACCCGGCGCGCCCGTTCAGCCGTTTGGGCGAGTGGGACCCGGAGAAGATCGCCGCGGTGATGGATAAGATCAGCGGCTTCATGTTCCACAACAATTGCGAGAACGGCAGCTTCGAGCTGTTCGACCGGATGCTCGACACCATCGAGGAGCGCTTCGGCGATCTGCTGCATCAGGTGCAATGGGTCAGCCTTGGCGGCGGCATCCACTTCACCGGCGACGGCTACCCGCTGGATCGCTTCTGCGCGCGCCTGAAAGCCTTCGCCGATACCTACGGCGTGCAGGTCTACCTGGAGCCAGGCGAGGCCGCCATTACCCTGAGCGCGTCCCTGGAAGTAACGGTGCTCGACACCCTGTACAACGGTAAGAACCTGGCCGTGGTCGACAGCTCCATCGAGGCGCACATGCTCGATCTGTTGATCTACCGGCTCAACGCCAAGATGGCGCCCTGCGACGGCGAGCACAGCTACATGGTGTGCGGCAAATCCTGCCTGGCCGGCGACATCTTCGGCGAGTACCAATTCGATCGTCCGCTGGCCATCGGCGATCGTTTGTCGTTCATCGACGCGGCAGGCTACACCATGGTCAAGAAGAACTGGTTCAACGGTCTGAAAATGCCGGCAATCGCAGTACGACAGCTCGACGGCAGCGTCGAGGTGGTTCGTGAATTTGGTTTCGACGACTACCTGTCCAGTCTCTCCTGAGACGGGCGGAGAAGGAGATAAATTGAAGAAGAATGTTCTTATCATTGGTGCAGGAGGTGTCGCCAAGGTGGTGGCCCACAAGTGCGCGCAGCACAACGACGAACTCGGTCGTATTGCTATCGCGTCGCGCAACATCTCCAAATGCCAGGCCATCATCGACAGCGTCCAGGCTAAAGGCAGCCTCAAGCAGCCGGCCGAAATCAAGGCCTATGCCCTGAATGCGCTGGATATAGAAGCAACCAAGGCGTTGATCCGCGAGACCGATTCGCAGATCGTCATCAACGTGGGGTCGGCCTTCCTCAATATGTCGGTGCTGCGCGCCTGCATGGACACCGGTGCCGCCTACCTCGATACCGCTATTCACGAAGAGCCGGGCAAGGTCTGCGAAACGCCACCTTGGTACGGTAACTACGAATGGAAACAACTGGCCGAGTGCCAGGAAAAAGGCGTGACCGCCATCCTCGGCGTCGGTTTCGATCCGGGTGTGGTCAATGCCTATGCCGCATTGGCGCAACAACAGTACTTCGACAGCATCGAGTCGATCGACATCCTCGACGTCAACGCCGGTTCCCATGGCAAGTACTTCGCCACCAATTTCGACCCGGAAATCAATTTCCGCGAATTCACCGGACAAGTCTGGAGCTGGCAGAACGGCCAGTGGACCAGCAATAAAATGTTTGAAGTCAAACGCACCGACGACCTGCCCGTGGTCGGTGAGCAGAATCTGTACCTGACCGGGCATGACGAAGTGCACTCCCTGTCCAAACACCTGAACGTGCCCAATGTGCGCTTCTGGATGAGCTTCGGCGAGCACTATATCAACGTGTTCACCGTGCTGAAGAACCTCGGCCTGCTCTCCGAACAACCGGTGAAAACCGCCGAAGGTCTCGAAGTGGTGCCGCTGAAAGTGGTCAAGGCCGTACTGCCCGATCCAGCCTCGCTGGCGCCGGGCTACAGCGGCAAGACCTGCATCGGCGATCTGGTCAAAGGTACTAAGAACGGCAAACCGGCCGAGTTGTTCATCTACAACGTCGCCGACCATGCCGAGGCTTACGCCGAGACCGACAGCCAGGGTATCTCCTACACCGCAGGCGTACCGCCGGTCGCCGCCGCACTGCTGGTCGCCCGTGGCGATTGGGATGTCGGGCATATGGCCAACGTCGAACAGCTACCGGCCGAACCGTTCCTCAAGCTGCTCGATGTAATGGGCCTGCCCACCCGCATCAAGGACAAGGATGGTGATCGTCCTTGGGATCAGGCGTTCTGATCGGCTGCGTCTAGCAGCCTAGCGCCCGCCACTTTGGCGGGCGTTTTGCTTTCTGGCCTGTGGGAGGGGCTTTAGCCGCGACGATTTGATGGCGCAATGCACGAGAACGATCAGTAGGGCGGGTGCAACCCCCCGGAGTCGCGTGCCCATTGGCGGGTTGCACCCCCCCGACGCGTGGATGCGGCGCGCGCCACTCCGTTACACGCGTCCCGCCCGCGGCGTTTCACGCGACAATCAGCGCTTATCGACATAGACCCCCACGTCGGGTCTGTGCTTCTGCGTAGCCGTGAGGAGTTTCCAATGAGCAGCAATGACCGCGTGATTATCTTCGATACCACTCTGCGCGATGGCGAGCAGAGCCCCGGTGCCTCCATGACCGGCGAAGAGAAGCTGCGCATTGCCAAGGCCCTGGAACGTTTGCGCGTCGACGTGATCGAGGCCGGCTTCGCCATCGCCAGCCCGGGCGACTTCGCCGCGGTCAAGGCGATTGCCGATACCATCAAGGACAGCACCGTGTGCAGCCTGTCGCGGGCATTGGATGCCGATATCGACCGCGCCGCCGAGGCGCTGAAAGGCGCCAACTCCGGGCGTATCCATACCTTTATCGCCACCAGCCCGATCCATATGCAGCACAAGCTGCG
>CBIHQF010000095.1:0-9733 GCA_966211665.1 uncultured Pseudomonas sp.
TCTTATCGCTTTTGTCCCGGGCCACGCAGCCTTATCCTTTGACCATTGCCGTAGGAGCCGACCGCTGGCTCCTGCACATCCTCGATCCCCGCAGGAGAACGCCATGACTTCCTATCGCAGCGGCCCCGACGCCACCGGCCTGTTCGGCTCGTTCGGCGGCCAATACGTCGCCGAAACCCTGATGCCGCTGATCCACGACCTGGCCGCCGAGTACGAGAAGGCCAAGCTCGATCCCGAATTCGCCAAGGAGCTGGCCTACTTCCAGCGCGATTTCGTCGGCCGGCCGAGCCCGCTGTATTTCGCCGAGCGCCTGACCGAGCACTGCGGCGGCGCGAAGATCTACTTCAAGCGCGAAGAGCTCAATCACACCGGTGCGCACAAGATCAACAACTGTATCGGCCAAGCCCTGCTGGCCAAGCGCATGGGCAAAAAACGCATCATCGCCGAGACCGGCGCCGGCATGCACGGCGTGGCCACCGCCACAGTGGCGGCGCGCTTCGGCATGGAATGTGTGATTTTCATGGGCACCACCGATATCGACCGGCAGCAGGCCAACGTCTTCCGCATGAAGCTGCTGGGCGCCACCGTGATCCCGGTGGTCGCCGGCACCGGCACGCTCAAGGACGCGATGAACGAGGCGCTGCGCGACTGGGTGACCAACGTCGACAACACCTTCTACATGATCGGCACCGTGGCCGGCCCGCACCCGTACCCGGCGATGGTCCGCGACTTCCAGGCGGTGATCGGCAAGGAAACCCGCGAGCAGATCCTCGCCCAGGAAGGCCGACTGCCCGATAGCCTGGTGGCCTGCATCGGCGGCGGCTCCAACGCCATCGGCCTGTTCCACCCCTTCCTCGACGACAAAGAGATCCAGATCGTCGGCGTCGAAGCGGCCGGTTACGGCATCGAAACCGGCAAGCACGCGGCCAGCCTCAACGGCGGCGTACCGGGCGTGCTGCACGGCAACCGCACCTTCCTGCTGCAGGACGACGATGGCCAGATCATCGACGCCCACTCGATTTCCGCCGGCCTCGACTACCCCGGTATCGGCCCCGAGCACGCCTGGTTGCATGAGATCGGCCGCGTCGAATACACCTCGGTGACCGACGACGAAGCGCTCAAAGCCTTCCATACCTGCTGCCGCCTGGAAGGCATCATCCCGGCCCTGGAGTCGTCCCACGCCCTGGCCGAAGCCTTCAAACGCGCGCCGACCCTGCCGAAAGACCACCTGATGGTGATCAACCTGTCCGGCCGCGGCGACAAGGACATGCAGACCGTTATGCACCACATGCAACAAGATCAGCAGGAGAAACACTGATGAGCCGTCTGCAAAGCCGTTTTGCCCAGCTCAAGCAAGAGAACCGCGCGGCCCTGGTGACCTTCGTTACCGCCGGCGACCCGAACTACGACGCCTCCCTGGCGATCCTCAAGGGCCTGCCGGCGGCCGGCGCCGACGTGATCGAACTGGGCATGCCGTTCACCGACCCCATGGCCGACGGCCCGGCGATCCAGTTGGCGAACATTCGCGCCCTGGCGGCCAAGCAGGACCTGGCCAAGACCCTGCAGATGGTTCGCGAATTCCGTAAGGAAGAACAAGACACGCCGCTGGTGCTGATGGGTTACTTCAACCCGATCCACAAGATGGGCGTCGCGCGCTTTATCGCCGAGGCGGTGGAAGCCGGGGTCGATGGCTTGATCGTGGTCGACCTGCCACCGGAACATAACGCCTACCTGTGCGACCCGGCGCAAGCCGCGGGCCTGGATTTCATCCGCCTGACCACCCCGACCACCGACGACCAGCGCCTGCCGAAGGTTCTTAACGGCAGTTCCGGCTTCGTCTACTACGTCTCGGTGGCCGGCGTCACCGGCGCCGGCTCGGCGACCATCGAGCATGTCGAACAAGCCGTGGCGCGCCTGCGCCGGCACACCGATCTGCCGATCAGCATCGGCTTCGGCATCCGCACCCCGGAACACGCGGCGACCATCGCCCGCCTGGCCGACGGCGTGGTGGTCGGCTCGGCCTTGATCGATCAGATCGCCAACGCCGAGAACGACGCCCAGGCGGTGGACGGCGTGCTCGGCCTGTGTAAATCCCTGGCCGACGGTGTGCGCGGCGCGCGATTGTAACGGCGGGCGCCGAGCGATCTCGTAGGCCGGGTTAGCCGCCTACACGATGGTTCGGGCGAATAGATAAAAGCGGCGGCGTAACCCGGCAATGGCGGCAACGCGGTGTCGGGTTACGCGGCGTTCGATAGCGGGGTCGCTCGACGGTTAGGGGATATGCGCCGCTAACCCGACCTACGAATCAGGCTTGGTCGAACTACCCGGCAATAACTCTGGCGCCTCGCGCCGCAGTTTGCTTTGCAACATCTCCAACTGTTCGAGCGCGGCGCGGGCTTCGTCGATTTCCGTGGCGTTGCGCTCGCCGGATTGGGCGGCCTGTTCGATGCGCTCGCGAATCGCCGGGATCTGCTGCACGCCGCTGGCGTAGGCCTGAATCAGCGCACGACTCTGTTTGTCCTCGAACGCCTGGTACTGCGCCGGGTCGGCCAATTGCGCCGGCGTGGGTTGCTCGCGTGGTTTCAGCGTACCGAGCAGCGGGCTGCGGGGGTCGCCCTGGTCGGCCATCAGCTGCATCAGCACCTGTGCTTCCTCGGCATTTAGTGCGGGCTCTGCGAAACTATCGACGACCGACGCTATCGGCGCTGGATTGGTCGCTACGGGCAGCAACTGTGGCTTGGGCGCAGGCGGCGAGGTCGGTTCGAGCGAGCGCTTTTCTGCAACCTGCGACACCGCGACCGTTGCCACCGGCTGCGTACCTGGAGCCAGCCAAATCCCCAGGGCCACAGCCACCGTGGCCGATAGCAATCCGCCCACCAGCCAGCGCTTCATAGCCCTTCGACCTCGGCATTGGCCAGCAGGGCATCGACCCGCTGCTGAAATTCGCGGGTCAGTTGTTCCTTGGCCACCGCCTGGTTGACTTCGTAACGCACGCTGGGGTCGCTGAGCGGCAGCTGTTTGTCCGCGCGGCTGCGTACCTGGACGATCTCGAAGGCACCGTCGATCAGCATCGGCAGGGAGATGCTGCCGGCCTTTTGCAGCAAGGCGGCCTTGCGCAGGAAATCCAGCTGCCCATCCTGCGGGCGAATCAGGCCGAGATCGCCGGGCGGCGTTTGGCTTTTGTCGTCTGCCAGCGAATAGCGGCGCACCGCTTCGTCGAAAGCCAGCCCAGCCTGTAGCTCTGCATATACCTGGTCGGCCGTTAGCTGATCGGCCAGGCGGATATGCGCGGCGCGCACCTCGGCGACGTTGAGGAACAGCGATAGATTGCGCCGGTAGTAGGCCTCGGCGTCGGCATCGCTGACCTGTTTGGCGCGCTGTTTGAGACTGTCGGTTTCGTGGTGGAAATCTTTATGCAGACCGAGCTGATGCAGGTACTTGTGGCGGATCAGCTTATCGCGCACCAGTTGGCGCAAACCGGCCTGTTCGTCGGTACTGAAGCCCTTTTTACCGAGCTGATACCAGAGGTAATCGCGCTGCGCCTGCTGGCGCACCTGTCCGGCGAGGTAACGCAGATTGCCCTGTTGCAGCTCGACCTGGCCCTGGACGTTATCGCCCTGGTACAGATCCAGCAGCGTCAGCTGGCGCTCGGCCTGGCCGGGAAACTGCCAGGCGATCAGCTTCAGCGCCGCCGCCTCGGCCCGTTGCGCGTCGCTCAGCTTCAGGCTGTCGAGCACCACGCCTTGCTGCGGCGGCGCCAGAATCCGCCGCAAGCGTTCGCTGCTCAGCCCTTGCGGCTGGCGCAGAAAGGGTCGCACATCCCGGTCGAACTGCTTGCCGTAGACCTGTTCGATCAGGTTGGCGGCTTCGCGTTCGACCAGTACCTCGAGGTCGCTGCGGTACTTGTCGTTCAGCTCCCCTGCCACCTCGCGGGCCAGCAGGTGGTTCTCCGCCAGACCGGCGCGCAGCAGGCGCAGGTCGGTGTTGAATTTGACCCGGGTCACGGCCTTTTCCAACACCTCGATGCTTTTGCCGGGCAGGCGCTCGCCGTCGATGCGCAGGTCCTGACTGGCCAGGGCCGACAGGCAGATGCCGGTCAGCCCCAGTACCAGCAAACTGCGCTGGAATACGTCCAACACTTAGAGACCTCCCTGGCCGTGGAAGCTGTTGGCGCCCTTGGTCAGCACGCTGACGGTCAGCGCTATGGATTCCGGGATCAGCTCCTTGGCGATGCGCAAACGGGTGGCGTAGCTGGTGTCGTACAGCGGCTCGGGGCGCTGGTAGGCGACTTGCGCGGTCTGGGTCAGCAGGTCGCGGATCGATCGTTGCGGATCGTAGCTGCCGACCCGGCCGGCCACCGCGCTCATGTCGTTGAGGCCTTCGCTGAAGTAGTGGTCGTCGACCCAGCCTTCCCAGCCGGAGTGGCCGTTGCCCGAGGTGACCCAGGCATGGTGCGGCTGCGCCACGTCGCCGGTGGTGTGCAGCGAGTAGCCGATGGTTTGCAGCGAGGGGGCGTTCTTGAACTGGTCGAACCAGTACTTGGCGAGGTTATCGATGGGCTGGAAGGCGGCGGTCTGGAAGTCGCCGTAGTGCGCCTGCCAGTTGGAGCTGCTGCCCTGGCGGTAGTGCGCTTCGGTGGTGTCGAAGTCGCTCTTCTTCAGCTCGCGGTTATACAGGTAGACCATGGCGTACCAGTCGACATCGCCGCTCCAACTGCCGTCGACCTTGCGGTAGCGGTAATCGTAGCCGCCGTGGTCGTTGCCATGCACGTCGCCCTGGCGGGCCATGTTGATGAAGTGCCAGTAGGAGGTGTAGTTGACGATGGAAGCCGCCGCGCCATAGACCGGTGCGTGCTCGTAACCGACCCACCAGCCGCCGAGGCGGGTGTCCTGGAAGTCGTCGACATCGTAGGCGGCCTGGCCGAGGATCTCACCGGCGCGGGCCTCGCTGCCGGCCGCACCGACGTAGAACCGATAGGCGCGCTGCATCTCCGGCGTCGCATAGGCCGAATTGAGAAAGGCCAGGGCGTCCTTGACGATATTTTTGTGGGTGGGTTGCGACCAGGCACTGGCCTGGCCGGCGGCAAAAGCCAGGCCTAGACCAACTACGAGAGTGGTGAGGGTTTTCATGGGGAAGGCGCTCTGTTTGTTGTTGGAGTTGAGCAGTAATAGCCGGCGTTTATGGCAGAACCGTTGCAACGCCGTGCTCCAACTTAAGCGCGATCCCTAAACCTTACTCAACCCAACCAAAGGATGGGGTGGTATAGACCAGATGGCGAATCGATCCCTCCAGATCGTTAAAACTACTGCGCCGCGTGCAATTGCCGTTCGGCCATCTTCTGCTTGCGGTAGCTGATGGCGGCGGCCGGCACGGGGGTGATCTTGCCGGTTTCCAGCCAACGCTTGAGGCGGTTGGCGTCGGCCATATGGGTGTATTTGCCGAAGGCGTCGAGCACCACGAAGGCCACCGGTTTGTTGGCCATCTCCGTGCGCATCACCAGGCAATGGCCGGCGGCGTTGGTGAAGCCGGTCTTGGTTACCTGGATATCCCAGCCCGGCTTGCGCACCAGCGCATTGGTATTACGGAAGCCCAGGGTGTAGTTGGGTTTACGGAAGGCCACGGTGCGCTCGGAGGTGGTGCTCAATTCGGTGAGCAGCGGGTAGTTCGCGGTGGCCTTGAGCAGCAGCACCAGATCGCGGGCGGTGGAGACGTTGTGCAGCGACAGCCCGGTCGGTTCGACGAAGTGGGTGCTGTGCATGCCCAACGCCTTGGCCTTGGCGTTCATCGCCGCGATAAAGGCGCTGTAACCGCCCGGATAGTGATGGGCCAGGCTCGATGCCGCGCGGTTTTCCGAGGACATCAGCGCCAGCAGCAACATGTCGTGGCGGCTCAGTTCGCTGCCGATGCGCACCCGCGAATAGACGCCGCGCATCTCCCAGTTATCGCGGATGGTGATCGGCAATAGCTGCTCCAGCGGCTGCTTGGCGTCAAGGGTCACCATGCCGGTCATCAGTTTGGTCACCGAGGCGATCGGCACCACTATGTCCGGGTTGCTGGCGTAGAGCACTTGGTTGGTCTTGAGGTCGACCAACATGGCGCTGCCGGCGGCGAGTTCCTGCTGCGCCGGGGCCTTGGGCGCGGCCAGGGTGTTCGATGCGGCGACAAGGCCACCGCAGAGCAGCAGGCTTACTAACGAATGGCGAAGTTTCACGGCGGCGGTTCACAGAGTCGGTGGGCGGGAGCGGCGTGCGCAGCGGGGCGCGAGTATACGCAACGCAACGGTACTTGGAGTCTAGGATGTTTTCCAGGCGTCAAGTTTCTGTCCGCCGAGCGGTGCGCTTGTTCTCAGGCCGCAACGCGCAGTTCGGCCTGCAACCAGTCGACGAAGGCCTGGGTCAGGCGTTGCCGACGTTTACGCTCGGGCAATACCAGGTAATAGCCGTATGCGGAGTGCGCGACCTCGGCGCACACCCGGCACAGCAGTTTCTGCGCGAGCAATTCGTCGACCAGATGCCGCCAGCCGATCGCCACGCCCTGCCCGGCAATCGCTGCCTGGATCAGCAAGGTGTAGTTATCGAAACGCAGGCTGCCGGGGTTGGGCGCCTCGGCGATGCCATAGGCCTGGAACAGGCCGTTCCAATCGAACCAGCGGCTGCGGCTTTCCGGACGCAAGTGCAGAAGCGGCAACTCGACCAGCGCCTCGACCGACAATGGCGGTGGCCGCTCCTTGAGCAGGCCCGGGCTGCACACCGCGAACACTTCCTCGGCGAACAGCAATTGCGCCTCGGCGTGCTTGAAACGGCCGTCGCCGAAGCTGATCGCCACGTCGATCTCCGACGACAGGGCGCCCAGGTCGCGTTCGCTGGTGATCAGGCTGACGTCCACCTCGGGATGCAGCTGGTGAAAACGCTGCAAGCGCGGCATCAGCCAATAGGCGGCGAAAGCGAAATCGGTGGCCACCTGCAACACCTCGTGCTGCTGCTGCGCGGTCACCGCCTGCAATCCGGCATCCAGGCTGTGCAGGCCGTCCTGCGCATAGCGCAGCAGCAGCGTGCCGGCTTCGGTCAGGACGATGCCGCGGTACACGCGATCGAACAGGCGGACCGCCAGTTGCTGTTCGAGCCGTTTGATCTGCTGGCTGATCGCCGGTTGGCTGCTGCCCAGTTCGGCTGCCGCCGCGGTGAAACTCAACTGCCGCGCCGCGGATTCGAACACCCGCAACACATCCAGGGACAGTCCTTCGAGATGCTTAAACATAATCTGTAGTTATCCAAAGCATGTATTGCCGCCGGGTTTACCAGGATTTTCGTAGGGCAGATGATCGAAGCCGCAATGTCGCATAAATACTAAATATGGAACAGCCGCGTCCCATGAACCGCCCGAATATCCTCTTCATCATGGCCGACCAGATGGCCGCGCCTATTCTGCCGATCTACCAGGCGGCCTCGCCGATCAAGATGCCGCACCTCGCGCGCCTGGCCGAGGACGCCGTGGTGTTCGACTCGGCCTACTGCAACAGCCCGCTCTGCGCGCCATCGCGTTTCGTCCTGGTCAGCGGCCAGTTGCCGAGCAAGATCGGCGGCTACGACAACGCCGCCGACCTGCCCGCCGATGTGCCGACCTACGCCCACTACCTGCGCCGTCTCGGCTATCGCACCGCGCTGTCGGGCAAAATGCACTTCTGCGGCCCGGACCAGCTGCACGGCTACGAGGAGCGCCTGACCAGCGACATCTACCCGGCCGACTACGGTTGGGCGGTGAACTGGGATGCGCCGGACGAACGCCTGAGCTGGTACCACAACATGTCCTCGGTGTTGCAGGCCGGCCCCTGCGTGCGCAGCAATCAGCTGGATTTCGACGAGGAGGTGGTGTTCAAGGCCCGGCAATACCTCTATGACCACGTGCGCATGACACCGGACCAGCCGTTCTGCCTGACCGTGTCGATGACCCACCCGCACGACCCCTACACCATTCCCGAAGCGTTCTGGAACCTGTACGAGGACGTCGAGATCCCGCTGCCCGACCAATTTATCGAGCAGGCCGAGCAGGACCCGCATTCGCAACGCATCCTCAAAGTCATCGACCTTTGGGGCAAGACCCTGCCCGAAGACAAGATCAAGGACGCGCGACGCGCCTACTTCGGCGCCTGCAGCTATATCGACGCGAATATCGGCAAACTGCTGAAGACCCTCGAAGACTGCAACCTGGCCGAGGATACGATCATCGTCTTCTCCGGCGACCACGGCGACATGCTCGGCGAGCGCGGCCTCTGGTACAAAATGCACTGGTTCGAGATGTCCGCCCGGGTGCCGTTGCTGGTGCATGCGCCCAGGCGTTTCGCCGCCCAGCGGGTCGGCCAGAGCGTGTCGACCATGGACCTGCTGCCGACCCTGGTGGAGCTGGCCGGCGGTGCCGTCGAGGCCGGCCTGGCGCTGGACGGCCGCTCGCTATTGCCGCACCTCGAAGGTCGCCAAGGCCATGATGAAGTGATCGGCGAATATATGGCCGAAGGCAGCAACGGCCCGCTGATGATGATCCGCCGCGGCGCCTGGAAATTCATCTACAGCGCACAGGACCCGCTGCTGCTGTTCGACCTGCGCAACGACCCGCAGGAGCGCGAGAACCTCGCCGAGTCCGCCGAACACCAGTCGCTGCTGGCCGACTTCATCGACGAGGCGCAAGCGCGCTGGGACATGCCGGCGATTCATCACGCGACCCTGGCCAGCCAACGCCGCCGCCGGCTGGTCGCCGACGCGCTGACCCACGGCAAATTGAAAAGCTGGGATCACCAACCCCTGGTCGACGCCAGCCAGCAATACATGCGCAACCACATCGACCTCGACGACTTGGAGCGCCGCGCCCGTTACCCGCAGGTTTGAACGCGACAACCGACTAGCGTGCAACTACAACTAAAAAAGACTGGAGAAGCCCATGAACAAATTCAGCACAGTGTTAGCAGCCGGCTTGGTAATCGCCGCCACGAGCATTCAGGCCCAGGCCGAGGACGCCCAGTGCGCCACGGTGAAACTCGGCGATCCCGGTTGGAGCGATATCGCCGTGACCAATGGCATCGCCGGCCTGCTGCTCGACAGCCTGGGTTACAAGGTGGAGACCCAGACCCTGGCGGTGCCGATCATTTACGCCGGCCTGCAAAAGGGCCAGGTCGACGTGTTTCTCGGTAACTGGATGCCGGCCCAGCAAAGCAACTACGACAAGTTCGTCGCCACCGGCGAGGTCGACAAGCTGGTGGAAAACCTCGCCGGTACCGAATACACCCTGGCGGTTCCCACCTATGCCTTCGACGCGGGGGTGAAGAACTTCGCCGATCTGGAGAAGTTCGCCGACAAGTTCGAGCGCAAGATTTACGGCATCGCCTCGGGCTCGCCGGCCAACGAATCGATCAAGCAGATGATCGCCGCCAACGAATTCGGCCTGAAGGACTGGAAGCTGGTCGAGTCCAGCGAGCAGGCCATGCTGGTGCAAGTCGGGCGGGCGGTTAAGCGCGACAAGTACGTGGTCTTCCTCGGCTGGACGCCGCACCCGATGAACGTGCAGTACGCGATGAACTACCTCAAGGGCGGCGAGAAATATTTCGGTGCCAGCGGCAGCGTCAACACCCTGGCCCGCAAAGGTTATGCGCAACAGTGTCCGAACGTCGGCAAGTTGCTGAGCAACCTGACCTTCACCCAGGAAATGGAGAACGACATCATGGACCAAGTGCTGAGCAAGGAAG
>CBIHQF010000096.1:0-9719 GCA_966211665.1 uncultured Pseudomonas sp.
TCATCATCTCGCGACCGGCTTTGGCGAGGGCGACGAAGCTGTAGGCGCTGATGTCGTGGGCAATGCGGAAGCCTTCACGGGTGGTCACTGCGGTGAAGTCACCATCGAGCTGATCGCCCGGCGCGAAGCCGACGGAATGAACGATGCAATCGAGGCCGTCCCATTGCTTGTTCAGGGCTTCGAAGACCGCGGCGATATCCTCGTCGTTGGCCACATCGCAAGGGAAGCACAGTTCGGGACTGGAGCCCCAGCCGGCGGCGAATTCCTCGACCCGGCCCTTGAGTTTTTCGTTCTGATAGGTGAAGGCCAGCTGCGCGCCTTCACGGTGCATGGCCGCGGCGATACCCGAGGCGATAGACAGTTTGCTGGCTACGCCAACGATCAGTACGCGCTTACCGCTTAGAAAACCCATATGTGTTCTTCCTCTTCCTGCTTTCAAGGATTAGCAGCGGCGGCTGGCGTCATAAAGGCGGCTTCCAGCAGCTGCTGCGTATAAATGTGTTGCGGTGCGGCGAAAATCGCATCTGCCGGCCCCTGTTCGACCACCTGACCTTCCTTGACCACTATCAGATGGTGGCTAAGTGCCCGAACCACAGCCAGGTCATGGCTGATGAACAGGTAGGTCAGGTTGTACTTGGCCTGCAAAGTACGTAACAACTCCACCACTTGGCGTTGCACTGTGCGGTCGAGCGCCGAAGTCGGCTCGTCCAACAGTATCAACGCCGGTTTCAAAACCAGCGCACGGGCAATGGCGATACGTTGGCGCTGCCCGCCGGAAAATTCATGGGGGTAGCGGTGCCGGGTTTCCGGATCCAGGCCCACCTCCAGCAATGCATCGACGATCGCTTGTTCCTGCTCGGCCTCTGTCCCCATCCGGTGAATCCGCAGCCCTTCGCCGACGATCATGCCGACCGTCATACGCGGGCTCAGGCTACCGAAGGGGTCCTGAAACACCACTTGCATCTGCCGGCGCAATGGCCGTACTTCGTGTTGCGATAATCCATTCAGGGCTTGGCCCTGAAAACGAATGGCGCCCTGGCTACCCAATAACCGCAGGATGGCCAGGCCCAGAGTGGACTTACCGGAACCGCTCTCACCGACGATGCCCAGGGTTTGGCCCCGGGGCAGGCTGAAATCGATACCATCCACTGCTTTTACATAGTCGACGGTGCGACGCAGCAGTCCCTTTTTGATCGGGAACCACACGCGTAGATCGTCCACCTCCAGCAACGGCTCGCCTGCTGGGACTTCCACCGGCTTGCCACTGGGCTCGGCGCCGAGCAACTCCTGGGTATAGGGATGCTGCGGTGCCTTGAACAGTTGCTCGCAAGACGCTTGTTCGACGATCTGTCCGCGCTGCATGACACATACTCGATGGGCAATTCGCCGAACCAGATTGAGATCATGGCTGATCAGCAGCATCGACATGCCCAGGCGCGCCTGCAACTCCTTGAGCAGCTCGAGGATTTTCAGCTGCACAGTGACGTCCAGCGCGGTGGTCGGCTCGTCGGCGATCAGCAGCTCGGGCTCGTTGGCCAGGGCCATGGCGATCATCACGCGCTGGCGTTGTCCGCCGGACAATTCATGGGGGTAGGCCTTGAGCCGTTTGCGCGGTTCCGGGATGCCGACCAGATCCAACAGCTCCAGGGTGCGCGCGGTGGCGGCTTTGCCACTTAGGCCCTTGTGCAGGGCGAGCACTTCGTTGATCTGTTTTTCGATGCTGTGCAGTGGGTTCAGCGAGGTCATGGGCTCCTGGAAGACCATGGCGATGCGGTTGCCGCGAATGGCGCGCAGTTTGTTTTCGTCCAGCTTGAGCAGGTCTTGCCCGGCGTAATGGATGCTGCCGCTCGGGTGCCGGGCCAGCGGGTAGGGCAGCAGGCGCAGGATCGAGTGGGCGGTGACCGATTTACCGGAGCCGCTTTCGCCGACCAGCGCCAGAGTTTCGCCGCGTTTGATCGAAAAGCTGACGTTCTCCACCACGCGCTGTTGCAGTTCGCCGGTGACGAACTCGACCGCCAGGTCGCGCACCTCGATGAGGCTATCGGACTCGCTCATATCACTTCCTCGGGTCGAAGGCATCGCGCGCCGCCTCGCCAATAAACACCAGCAGGCTGAGCATCAGCGCCAATACGGCGAAGGCGCTGATGCCGAGCCATGGCGCTTGCAGGTTGGATTTGCCCTGGGCCACCAGCTCGCCCAGGGAGGGAGCGCCAGGCGGCAGGCCGAAACCGAGGAAGTCCAGGGCGGTCAAGGTGCCGATGGCGCCCGTGAGGATGAAGGGCATGAAGGTCATGGTCGAAACCATGGCGTTGGGCAGGATATGGCGGAACATGATCGCGCCGTTCTCCATGCCCAACGCCCGGGCGGCGCGCACATATTCCAGGTTGCGCCCGCGGAGGAACTCGGCGCGCACCACGTCGACCAGGCTCATCCAGGAAAACAGCAGCATGATCCCCAGCAGCCACCAGAAATTCGGCTGCACGAAGCTGGCGAGGATGATCAGCAGGTAGAGCACCGGCAATCCCGACCATATCTCCAGAAAGCGCTGGCCGACCAGATCGACCCAGCCGCCATAGAAACCCTGCAAGGCGCCGGCGAACACGCCGATGATCGAGCTGCAAATGGTCAGAACCAACGCGAACAGCACCGAGATGCGGAAGCCGTAGATAACCCGCGCTAAAACATCGCGGCCTTGATCGTCGGTGCCCAGCCAGTTGTCGCTCGAAGGCGGAGCAGGGGCGGGCACTTGCAGGTCATAGTTGATGCTGGAGTAGCTGAACGGAATCGGTGGCCAGATCATCCAGCCATCCTTCTCGGCGATCAGTTCCTGGATATAGGGGCTCTTGTAGTTGGCCTGCAATGGGAATTCGCCACCGAACACGGTTTCCGGATAGCGCTTGAGCACCGGGAAGAACCACTCGCCGTCGTAGCGCACGACCAGCGGCTTGTCGTTGGCGATCAGCTCAGCACCCAGGCTGAGAACGAACAACGCGAGGAACAGCCACAACGACCACCAGCCGCGTTTGTGCGCCTTGAATCTATCGAAGCGTCGCTGATTAAGTGGGGAGAGCGCCATCTCAAGCCTCCCGACTTTCGAAGTCGATGCGTGGGTCGACCAGGGTGTAGGTAATGTCGCCGATCAATTTCACCACCAGGCCCAGAAGCGTGAAGATAAACAGGGTGCCGAACACCAAGGGATAGTCGCGGTTGATCGCCGCCTCGAAACTCATCAGCCCGAGGCCGTCGAGGGAGAAGATCACCTCGATCAGCAAGGAGCCGGTAAAGAAAATGCCGATAAAGGCCGAAGGGAAGCCGGCGATGATGATCAGCATGGCGTTGCGGAATACATGGCCATAGAGCACGCGGTTGTTGCTCAAGCCCTTGGCGCGGGCGGTGGTCACATACTGTTTGCCGATCTCGTCGAGAAAACTGTTCTTGGTCAGCAGGGTGAGGGTGGCGAAGTTGCCGATCACCAAGGCCGTGATGGGCAGGGCCAAGTGCCAGAAATAATCGAGAATTTTGCCGCCCAGGCTGAGTTCGTCGAAATTATTCGAGGTCAGCCCGCGTAGCGGAAACCAGTCCCAATAGCTGCCGCCGGCGAACAGCACGATCAGCAGAATGGCGAACAGAAAGGCGGGAATCGCGTAGCCGATGATGATCGCCGAACTGGTCCAGACATCGAAGGCGCTGCCGTGCCGGGTGGCCTTGGCGATGCCCAGGGGAATGGACACCAGATACATGATCAGGGTGCTCCATAACCCCAGGGAGATCGATACGGGCATCTTTTCGATGATCAGGTCGATAACCTTGGCGTCACGGAAGAAACTGTCGCCAAAGTCGAGCTGGGCGTAACTCTTCAACATGATCCAGAAGCGTTCGGGCGCCGATTTATCGAAGCCATACATCTTCTCGATCTCGGCGATCAGGTCGGGATCCAGGCCCTGGGCGCCGCGGTAGTTGGAGCCGGCCACCGAGACTTCGGCGCCGCCGCCGGCGATACGGCTGGTGGCGCCCTCGAAGCCTTCCAGTTTGGCGATCATCTGCTCCACCGGGCCGCCGGGCGCGGCTTGGATGATGGCGAAGTTGATCAGCAGAATGCCGAACAGCGTCGGAATGATCAGCAATAGACGACGAACAATATACGCCAGCATCTTATTGCTCCGTGTTCTCGGCTTCAGGCGTTACAGGCTCGGATTCGGCTTGCGGGCGTGCCCACCAGGTGTACAAGCCGATACTGAACCGTGGGGTGGTTTTCGGGTGCTCGAGGCGGTTCCAGTAAGCCACGCGCCAAGTTTTGATATGCCAGTTGGGAACCACGTAGTGGCCCCACAGCAATACCCGATCGAGGGCGCGCGTATGGGTGATCAGTTTCTGCCTGGAGTCGGCGTTGATCAGGCCTTCGACCAATAGGTCGATCGCCGGGTCTTTCAGGCCGATTAAGTTGCTACTGCCTGGCTTGTCGGCGCTGCTGGAGTGCCAGTATTCGCGCTGCTCGTTGCCCGGCGAGTTGGATTGGCCAAAGCCGCCGACAATCATGTCGTAATCCCAACTTCGACGCCGGTTGATGTACTGGGAAACATCGACCCGGCGAATCACCAGCTCGATACCCAGATCCGCCAGGTTGCGTTTGAACGGCAGTAATACCCGTTCGAACTCTGCCTGCACCAGGAGGAACTCGAAACTCACCGGCTTCCCCTCGGCATCGAGCATCTGGTCTTCATCGATGCGCCAACCAGCTTCCTGCAGCAGTTGATAGGCCCGGCGTTGCTGGTCGCGAATGATCCCGCTGCCGTCGGTGACCGGCACCTGATACTCGTCGGTAAATACTTGAGGTGGGATCTTGTCGCGCAACGGTTCGAGGATCTTCAGCTCATCGGCGCTGGGTAGGCCGCTGGAGGCCAATTCCGAGTTGTCGAAATAGCTGCGGGTGCGGGTATAGGAACCATTGAACAGCTGACGGTTGGCCCACTCGAAGTCGAACAGCAAACCCAGGGCCTCGCGTACCCGGCGGTCCTGGAACAGCGGGCGGCGGGTATTGAAGATAAAACCCTGCATACCTGCGGGGTTGTAATTCTGGATTTCTTCCTTGATCAAGCGACCTTCGGCGACGGCTGGGGTGTCGTAGGCGGTAGTCCAGTTTTTTGCGCTGCGTTCTTCCCAATAATCGAACTGGCCAGCTTTCAGGGCCTCCAGGGCCACGGTATTGTCGCGGTAGTAGTCGATCACAATGTCGTCGAAGTTATAGAAGCCACGATTGACCGGTAGATCCTGGCCCCACCAGTCCTTGACCCGCTCATAGCGAATCGAACGTCCGGCTTTAACTTCGGCGACTTTATAGGGGCCGCTGCCCAGGGGGATTTCCAGGCTGCTCTTGCTGAAGTCGCGTTTGCTGGGCAATACCCGCAGTTGTTCGAGCGCGGGCAGCAGCTGCTCGGAGTGGCCCTTTTTCACCTCGATGCGCAGGCTTTGTTTGTTTTCGCTGCTGTAGCCGGTGATCGCTGCCAAGGATTTGAACGCTTCGTTTGGCGAATCGGCCGCTTTTTGCAGGTTCAATTGCAAAAGCTCGGCGTTGAGTTTCTTGCCGTTGGCGAGGCGGGCGTCTTCATGGATACGCAGGGTGATGCTGGCTTTATCCGGCGCTTCGACGATATCGACAATGTTGTCGTCGCCCAATTGCGGTTGCTGCGGCGCGTCGCTCTCGTCCAGCTCGGTCCACCAGTGCTTCGGCAGTACCGGCAGTTGACCGAGAATCAGCGGCAGTTCGCGGTTGCCGGCATGCTTGAAGACGAAGCGCACCTTGCTCGGGCTTTCCACTTCGACCCGTTCCACATCGGCGTAATAGCCGCGGTACATCGGTTCGCCTTTGCTTATCCAGGTTTCGAAGGTGAATTTGACGTCTTCTGCGGTTACCGGCTGGCCATCGTGGAAGCGTGCCTCGGGGCGCAGATAAAAGCGTACCCAGGTGTTATCCGCAGCCTTTTCGATTTTGCCGGCCAGCAGACCGTACTCGGTAAAGGGCTCGTCCATGCTGTGAAGCGTCAGGGTGTCGTAAATCAAGCCGACATAGGGATCTGCTGTGCCTTTGCTGATATAGGAATTGAGGCTGTCGAAACTGCCGAAGCCCGCTTGGCGCAGCGTGCCGCCTTTTGGGGCGTCGGGGTTTACAAAGTCGAAATGCTGGAAGTTGGCGGGGTACTTGGGCGGTTCGTCGTACAACGTCAGTGCATGTTTAGGCGCAGCCTGCGCCAGGCCGGCCAGGCCAAGCAGCAGAATGCCGCTGCCATGCAGGAGTGCGGTGCGCAGAGAACGCGTCATCGGTCTTTCTCCGTGGGTTTCAGCCACCAGCTACGCAGGCCCAGGGTATAGGGCGGCACGGTGACGAAGGCGAACCGGTCGCGGTAAGCCAGGCGGTGATAGTTGATGTACCAATTGGGGATCGTGTAATGCTGCCAAAGCAAAACCCGGTCCAGGGCGCGGGTCGCGGCAACCTGTTGATCGCGGGTTTTCGCTGAGAGCAGCTTTTCCAGCAGGGCATCGACCACCGGGTGTTCGATACCCGCGTAGTTTTTGCCGCCTTTGATTTTGGCCTGGCTGGAATGGAAATACAGCCACTGCTCCAGGCCAGGGCTCAGGGTTTGCCCCAGGGTCAGGGAGATGGCGTCGAAATCGAATTGATCGAGGCGTTGCTTGTATTGCGCCCGGTCGACGCTACGAATGCCGGCCTCTATGCCGAGTCGCGAGAGATTCTGGATATAGGGTTGGTAAATACGCTCGAGCCCCGGGTTGACCAACAGAATCTCGAAGCGCAGGACTTCGCCTTTGCTATTGACCAAGCGCTCGCCGGAAGGCTTCCAGCCCGCTTCGGCCAGCAGCCCGAGAGCGCGACGCAGAGTCTCCCTAGGGATGCCGCGACCTTCGGTTTGCGGGATCCGGAAGGCTTCGGTGAACAGCCGGGCCGGCAATTGCTTGCGATAGGGCGAAAGCAGCAGCCATTCGGCCCCTTCGGGCTTACCGGTCGCGGAAAACTCACTGTTGGGGTAATAGCTGCTGGCGCGGATATAAGAGTTACTGAACAGCGCGCGGTTGGTCCATTCGAAATCGAACATCATCGCCAGGGCCTCACGCACCTTGCGATCGGCGAATACAGCACGGCGGCTGTTCATGAACAGCGCTTGGGTCTGAGTCGGAATACTGTGAGGGATTTCCGCTTTGATGATCTCGCCGCGGGCCACCGCCGGGAAGTCGTAGCCATTGGCCCAGTTCTTCGCCTGTTGCTCGATATAGAAGTCGAATTCGCCGGCCTTGAAAGCTTCGAAGGCGACATGGCTGTCGCGATAGAACTCCACCTCGATCCGTTCGAAATTGTATTTGCCGCGGTTGACCGGCAATTGCTCGCCCCACCAATCCTTCACCCGGCTGAACGTGAGGCTACGCCCCGGACTTACCTGGGTAATACGATAAGGCCCGCTGCCCAGCGGCGGTTCGAACGTGGTGGCCTTGAAGTCGCGGTCTTTCCAGTAATGCTGCGGCAGCACCGGCAGCTCGCCCAGGCGCATGATCAACAAGGGGTTGCCGGAGCGCTTGAAGACGAAACGGATGCGGTGACGATTGAGGATGTCGACGCGCTTCACTTCCTGCAGATTGGTGCGGTACTGCGGGTGGCCATCCTTGAACAGCAGGCGATAGGAGAACGCCACGTCGTAAGCCGAGATGGGCACGCCGTCATGGAAGCGCGCTTCGGGACGCAGGTTGAACACCACCCAGCTGCGGTCGTCGCTGAATTCGATCGACTTGGCGATCAGGCCATAGCTGGAGGCGGGTTCGTCGCCCGAAGGATCGTAGGCGCCGGTGCCAGCCATCAAGGTCGCGTTCAGCTCGGTAACGCCGTATTGCTGGAAATTCGCCGTGCTGATCGGGCTGCTGCCCTTGAAGGTATAAGGGTTGAGGGTATCGAAGGAGCCCGATGCCATGATGCGCACGGTGCCGGCTTTGGGCGCGTCGGGGTTTACCCAATCGAAATGGGTAAAGCTCGCGGGGTACTTGAGCGCGCCGAATTGCGCATAGCCGTGGCTTTCGCGAAGGCTTGCCGAAGCGGGAGCGCCGATGAGCAAACTGAGGAATAGTGCAAAGAGGAGACGCATCAAGTGAAAAATCCAGTCCGTGGCGTCTTGTAGGCTACAGGTCCGGTACAGTAACAGCTTGTATAAGCAGGAAAAAGACCGTACCCGGCGGCGATGCTAAGCAACATCTTGCTACACTCGAAGAAATCACACAGAGGGCTTGAATTTGGGTACCCATAGCCACGGCTTGCAATCTTGGATCGACCGCTTGAATCAAGCCGAGTTGCCCGCTCTAGCGGCCGTGGTGCAGGACCTGCATCGCCTGGCGCAACAGGATAAATCCTCGGTTCAGCAGTTGGCCGACGTCTTGCTGCGCGATGCTTCGTTGACCTCGAAAGTGCTGCGCATCGGCAACAGCGTCTATTACAACCCCTCTCAGGAAGCGATCAAGACCATCTCGCGGGCCATCGTGATGATCGGCTTCGACAACGTGCGCTTGATCGGGATGTCCGTAGCGCTGATCGATGGCTTGCTGGTACGGGCGCCGCGCGAGCAACTGCAGGAGCTGCTCGCGCGTTCCTTCCATGCCGCGGTGCAGGCGCGCAATATCGCCGGCTACGTATTGGCCAAACATCAGGAAGAGGTATTTATCGCCGCCTTGCTGTTTCACTTGGGCGAGTTGGCGTTCTGGGGCTGCGGTGGCGATCAGGCCGATGAATTGGCCAGTGCTTTGGCGCAGCCCGGGGTGGATGTGGACGAGGCCGTGCAACAGGTGTTGGGTACCAGCTTTCGTCAACTGACCCAGGGTTTGGTCAAGAGTTGGAATCTGGGCGACATCGTCAGCCAGGCGCACAACACCGCCAACCGTAACGACCCGACGGTATTCTCGGTCAACCTCGGCGCACGGATTAGCCAGGCGGCGCTGGAAGGCTGGGACTCGGCGGCGATGGAGAACCTGATCGAGGAAATGGCCAATTTTATCGGCGTCACCCCCGAGGAAGCCTTGCAGCAGGTGTTCGCCAGTGCCGAAGAGGCGGTCAAGGTGGCGACCACCTTCGGCGCCAGCAAATTGTGCAAACTTATTCCCAATACCGACCCCGCACAGATCCGCGAGCAGCAAGAGCTACGCCGAGCCCGTTTGCTGCAACCAAATCTGTTGACCCGGCAGCAGGCACTTCAAGACCTCGGCATGATGGCCAACAAACGCGGCGATGTCGGGCAGATCATCGACACCTTGCTCAAGGGCTTGCACCAGGGCGCCGGGCTGGAACGGGTCATGTTGGTGGTGCTGGCCGACGGACACAGCTGTTTTCGCACCAAACGGGTGGTTGGCGAAGGCAGCCAGGGCTGGCTGAGCGATTTCGTATTGCCGGTCGACCAACCCGAGCAGCAGCACATATTTAGCTATGTGCTGCGCAATAGAGAGGCATTGTGGATGGGGGTGCCGGCCAGTTACAACCTCGCCGAACTGGTCACCCAACCGATTCGCAAATGCCTTGGCCAGGGCATGTTCTTTATCGCCCCATTGCTCGCGGGCACTCGCGAGATCGGCGTGGTGTACGCCGATAACCGGGTATCCGGGCGGGCTTTGAAGCACGAGCAGTTCGTCGCTTTTCAGCGTTTTTCGCAACTGACCGGGCGTTGCCTGGAAGCGCTGAG
>CBIHQF010000097.1:0-9712 GCA_966211665.1 uncultured Pseudomonas sp.
CGCTCAGGTCGAAGGCGCGCTGCGCCTCCTGGCTCAGGGTGCGGGCGAAGGCCGGCGAATGCTCGTCCTGCTGCAACCGCTCGATGCTCAAGAGTTCGCCACTGAAAGGCTCGACGCGTTGCCGCGCGCCCTCGGCGGTCTCGCTGAAGACAGTGCGCAGGCTGTGCTGGCGCTCGACCAGTTGCGCCAGGGCGCGCTCCAGCGCCTCGGGCTGCAAGGTGCCATCGAGGCGTAGCGCCAGGGACAGGTGGTAGGCCTGGGTGTCGCCCTGCAAACGGTCGAGAAACCACAGGCGCTGCTGAGTGAAATGCAACGGCGCCATGACCTCGGCGAAGGGCCGCAGGATGCTCTCGGCTTCGCCATCGGCAGCGGCCAGACAGGCGGCCAGATCGCGCAACGACGGTTGCTCGAACACCGCACGCAGGGGCAAGCGCCGCCCATATCGCTCGGCGATCCGCGCCACCAGGCGCGCGGCCAGCAGCGAATGACCGCCGAGGACGAAGAAATTGTCTTCGGCGCCGATGTCGCTGCAGCTGAGCAACTCGGCCCAGAGTTCGGCCAGTCGCGCTTCCCACTCGTTCAGAAGCGCGCCGTCACTGCGACCGTCGCGCTGTAGCGGCGCCGGCAGGGCCTTGCGCTCGACCTTGCCGCTGCTGCTCAGCGGCAAGGCGTCCAGGCGGACGAACTGGCTCGGCAGCATATAGTCCGGCAGACGCAGCGCCAATTGCGCGCGCAGCTCGGTGTCGGTCAAGGCGTCCCCCGCCGCCGAGTAATAGGCCACCAGGCGCGCGTCCTCGCCGCTGCCGAGCAGCACCACCGCCGCCTCGCGCACACCGGCGATCCGCGCCAGCAAGGCTTCGATTTCGCCCAGCTCGATGCGGAAACCGCGCAGCTTGACCTGGAAATCCAGACGGCCCTGGTAGTCCAGGCCGCCGTCGGCGTTGCGCCGGACCCGGTCGCCGCTGCGGTACATGCGCGCGCCCGGCACGAAGGGGTCGGGCAGGAAGCTGGCGGCGGTCAGGCCCGGCGCGGCGAAGTAGCCACGCCCCAAGTTCTCCCCGGCCAGATACAGTTCGCCGGAGACGCCCGGCGCCACCGGCTGTAGGTCGGCGTCCAGGACATAAGCGGCGGTATTGGCCAACGGCCGGCCGATCGGCACTTCCACGCCGTCGCTGCCGCCGTTGCGAATCTCGAAGGTGCTGTAGACGGTCGCTTCGGTCGGCCCATAGCCGTTGATCACCGCCGCGCCGCGCCGCTCCATGGCCTCGGCCAGGGCGCAGGGCAGCGCCTCGCCGCCGGAGATCGCGCGAACGCCCTGCCAGCTGCGCGCGGTATGCGCCACCAGCATGCGCCAGGTCGCCGGCGTGGCCTGCATCACCGTCGGTTGCCCGGCTTCGAGCAGGGCATCGATGGCCTGCGGGTCGCGCGCCTGCTCGCGGTCGGCGAGCAGGATGCCGGCGCCCCGGGCCAGCGGCAGCAGCAGTTCGACGATGGCGATATCGAAGGTCGCGGTGGTCAGCGCCAGCACCCGGTCCCGGGCGGCCAGCGGCAGGGCCTGGTCGACGCCGAGCATCAGGTTCATCAGGTTGCCGCGATTGATCGCCACGCCTTTCGGCTGGCCGGTGGAACCCGAGGTGTAGAGCACATAGGCGAGCTGTTCGGGGTGCACTGCCGGCGCGCGGTAAGCCGTGGTCGCCGTCAGGGCGTCGATATCGAGCAACTCGACGCCGCTGTTCCAGGTGGCCAGGTCCGCCAGCGCCGAGGCGCTGCCCAGGCACAGCTTCGGTTGCGCATGGGCGAGGATGTAACGGCCGCGCTCCGGCGGAGTGTCCTCGGCCAGCGGCACATAGGCGGCGCCGATCTTGAGGATCGCCAGCATGGCCATGGGCAGGCGCGCGTCGCGCGGCAGGCGCAGCGCCAGCCGATCCTCGACGCCGACGCCACGGGCTTGCAGGGCGGCGGCCAGACGCTCGGCGGCGCGGTCCAGTTCGGCGTAGCTCAGGCGCTCGCGGCCCGCCTGCACGGCGATGGCCTCGGGCTGCTGGGCGACCTGGCGGGCGAAGGCCTGGAGAATATCCTCATGCCCAGCCAGATTGCTGCCCTCCAGGCGCGCGAGGGCGCATTCGGCGGGCTGCCAGGCGAGTTCGCCGAGGATCTGGTGGGGCTGTTCGAGCAAGGCATCGAGCAACGCCAGGTACTGTTCGAGCATGTCGCTTACGGTCTGCTCGCGGAACAGCTCGCTGCTGTATTGCAGGCTCAGGGCGATGCCGTGTTCGCTGTCGCGCACATCCAGGTGCAGATCGCACAGGGCGCTGTCCGGGCGGTTGTCCAGCGGTTCGGCGATCACATCGGTCAGTTCGAAACGCTCCAGGGCATTGCCCGGGAAGTAGTTGAACATGGCCTGGAACAGCGGGTTGTAACTCACCTGCCGGGGGATGCCGAGCTGTTCGATCAGATAGTCGAAAGGCAGGTCCTGATGGGACTGCACCGCCACGGATAGAGCCTGCAATTCGCTCATCAGTTGCAGCAGGCTGGACTTGCCGGAGAGCTTCTGGCGATAGACCAGGGTATTGACGAAACAGCCCACCAACGGCTGCAACGCCATATGGTGACGGTTGGCCGCGGGCACGCCGACGAGGATGTCGTCCTCGCCGCTACGGCTGCGCAGCAGCAACTGGAAGGCGACGAGCATGGGGATGAAATTGCTCCAGCCGTGGCTGGCGCTGAACGCCCGCAGGCGTGTCACCAAGGCATCGGACAGGCGCCGTTCGACGCGCCCACCGGCCTGGCTGGCATGCGCCGGACGGGGGAAATCCGCCGCCAGGTCGAGCACCGGAATCTCTCCGGACAGTTGCTCGCGCCAGTACCCCAGCTCCTGCCGGCAGGCGGCGCTGTCCATCCATTGGCGCTGCCACAGAGCATAGTCGGCGTACTGCATCGGCTGACTCGCCAGCAGCGGCTTTTGCCCCTGACGCAGGTCGCGGTAATGCTTGCATAAGCCATCGATGATCAGCTGCAGCGACCAGCCATCGGCGACGATGTGATGGCAGTTGAGCGCCAGAACGAATGCCTGCGGCGCCAGACGGTACAGGCTGGCACGCAGCAGCGGCGCGGTCTCCAGGGCGAACGGGGTCATCGCGTCCTGGCGCAGCAGAGCGTGCAGTTGCTCTTCGCTGTCGACCTCGATCAACGGCAGTTGCAGAGCGACGCTGGCGAGTATCGCTTGCGAGGGTTCGCCCGCCTCGCTGCTGAAGCCGGTACGCAGGATTTCGTGCTGATCGACCAGCGCCTGCAAGGCCGCGCGCAGATCGGCGATGTGCAGGTCGCCGGTCAGGCGTACCGCGCCGGAGAGGTTGTAGGCCGGGCTCTGCGGCTCGAGTTGCTGGAGGAACCACAGGCGTTGCTGGGCGAACGACAGCGGCAACTTGGCCGGGCGCGGCAGCAGCGTCGGCGAGGGTTTCGCGCTGGCGGTCTGCTGTTCCAGCCAGGATGCCATGGTGGCGATGGTCGGGCATTCGAAGACCACGCGCAGGGGCAGCTCCTTGCCGCTGAGCTTGCCGATCAGGCCGATCAGTTGCGTGGCCAGCAGCGAGTGCCCGCCCAGTTCGAAGAAGTGGTCCTCGATACCGACCCGGGCAAGCCCCAGCACGCTTTGCCAGGCTTCGGCCAGTTGTGCCTCCAGTTCGCTGCGCGGCGCCACGTAGCGGGCCTCGCTCTGGGCGGCGAAGTCCGGCGCCGGCAAGGCCTTGCGGTCGATCTTGCCGTTGCCGTTGAGCGGCAGGCGGTCGAGCAGAACGAAAGCGCTGGGCAGCATATACGGCGGCAGGTTGGCCAGAACGAACTCGCGCAGCGCCTCGATCGACGGCTGCGGTTCGGCGACCACATAGGCCACCAGCACCTTCGCCCGTTGCTGATCGTCGCGGGCCAGCAGCACCGCCTCGCGCACGCCGGGATAGCGGGTCAGGCAGGCCTCGATTTCGTCCAGCTCGATACGGTGACCGCGGATCTTCACCTGATGGTCGGTACGGCCGACGTACTCCAGCTCGCCAGTGGGCAGGAAGCGCGCCAGGTCGCCGGTGCCGTCGTTGGCGATCGGGTCCGGCAGGAACACCGCCGCGGTACGCGCCGGATCGGCCATATAGCCGCGGCCAACGCCGACGCCGGCGACGAAGATTTCGCCGACCGCGCCGGCCGGCATCGGCTCCAGTTCGGCGTTCAGCAGATACAGGCGGTTGTTCAGGGTGGCGCGCCCGATCGAGACGCTGCTGCATGCCTCGGGCAAGCGTTCGAGCAGCGGCTGGAAGGCCACGTCGTCGGAGCATTCGGCGGGACCGTAGGCGTTCATCAGCGGGATGCGCGGGTAGCGGTCGAACCAGCGCCGCGCCAGCGCCGGCGGCAACGCCTCGCCGGTGGCCAGCACCCAGCGCAGGGGCGAACGCTCCAGACCGGCGTCCAGCAGGCTCTGCATCAGCGACGGCACCGCTTCGAGAATGCTGATGCCATGGCGCTCGATGGCCTCGGCCAGCGCCTCGGGATTCTGCACCACGCAGTCGCCGAGAATCACCGTGCGCGCGCCCAGCACCAGCCCGGCGAGGGTCTGCCAGACGGAAATATCGAAGCATTGCGGCGCGCTTTGGGCGATCACGTCGTTGGCGTCGAGGCCCAGCCCGGGCAGTTTGCCGAGGATGTTGTTGAGCATGCCGGCGTGGGCCACCATCGCGCCCTTGGGCGTACCGGTGGAGCCCGAGGTGAAGATGCAATAAGCCAGCGACAGGGCATGCACCGGCAGATCCAGGTCGGCATCGCTGTAGCCGCCGAGCGCCGAGCGCTCGTAGCTTATCGAGTTGGGCCGCTGCTGCAGCAGGTCGAGGGCCTGCTGCGCCAGCTCGCCCTGCCCCGCGCTGTGAATCAGCAGCGGCGTGCGGCTTTGCTTGAGCACCTGGGCCAGGCGCTGGGGCGGATTGCGCGGGTCCAGCGGCAGCCAGCCGGCACCGGCCTTGAGCGTGGCGACTATCATCACCACCAGATCGAGGCCGCGTTCGTCGAGCAGTGCCAGCAGGTCGCCGGACTGCACCCCGGACTCGCGCAAATGCCGCGCCAGGCGGTTGGCCGCGCGGTTCAACTGATCGAAGGTCAGGCTTTGCTCGCCGTGCACCACGGCAATCCGCTCGGGGGCCCGGCGCACCTGTTGTTGCAGGCGTTCGATGTACAGCGGTTGCAGTTGCCGCTCGTCCGCCGCCAGGCCGCCGCTGGCCCAGTCCCGTTGCTGGCGGGCGATTTCCGCCTGATCGAGCATGCCGATCCGTTGCAACTGGGTGTCCGCGTCCGTGGCCAGGGCGCTGCCCATATTCAACAGCAGCGCACGGAAGTGGCGCAGCATCTGCTCGATTTCCTCGCGCAGGAACCAGTCGGTCTGGTAGGTCAGCTGCAGATGCAGGCGTTCGCCGGGCACTATCACCACGGTGATCGGATAGTTGGTGTGGGTGCGGTTGGCCATGTCGCTGATCAAGTAGTCCAGCTGACCCTGGCGCAAGCCGGCCGAGATGGGCGCGTTCTCGAAGACGAACAGGCTCTGGAACAAATCCTGGCGCTGCACCTCGCTCCAGCGCTGGATCTCCGCCAGCGACACGCTTTCGTGTTCGCGCAGGCTCAGGTTCTCGGCCTGCAAGGCCTTCAGCCAGGCGCCGAGCGACTGCTGCGGGCGCCAGTTCCAACGCAACGGCAGGCTGTTGATGAACAGCCCGACGATGCTCTCCATGCCTTGCAGGTGGACCGGACGCCCGGCCACGGTGACCCCGAACAGCAGGTCGCGGTCGCCACTGTAGCGCGCCAGCAGCAAGGCCCAGGCGCCTTGTACCAGAGTGTTGAGGGTGATCCCCTGGCGGCCGGCGGCGTGCTGCAGGTCCCGCGTCTGTTCTACGGTGAGATGCTCGACGCAATCCTCCACCGGTTCCGCGGCATCCTGGATGCGCCCGGCATGGCCGAAGCCGAACCGGTTGGGCGTGTCGAAACCGGCCAGGCGCTGTTGCCAGAAGGCCTGGTGATCCTCGGGCTTCTGCTGTTCCAGCCAACGGATGAAGTCCCGGTAGGGCCGCGGCTTCGGCAGCTCCAGGCGGCGGCCTTCGCGGGCGGCGCGGTAGCCGTCGAGGAAGTCCATCATGATGATCGAGAAACACCAGGCATCCATCAGGATGTGGTGATAGCTGCGCACGAACTGGTAGGTGTCCGGCGCCAATTTGAACAAGCGGACGCGCATCAGCGGCGCCTGGGTGAAGTCCAACCCCTGCCGGCGGTCCTCGGCCAGCAGGTCTTCCAGGCGCTGTTGCTGTTGCGGCTCGGCGAGATCCGACCAGTCCTCATAGGCGATCGGCAGTTCGACCTGCTTATGCACCACTTGCATCGGACGCTTCTGTTGCTTCCAGACGAAGGAGGTGCGCAGCAGCTCGTGACGCTCGACCACCTGCGCCCAAGCTTGGCGGAAGGCCGCCAGATCCAGGTCCGGCAGGACCATCACGTGGCGGTATTGCAGCAGGTACATGCCCTTGCCCGGATGCATCAGGCTATGGAACAGCAGCCCCTGCTGCATGGGGGCCAGCGGGTAGATGGCCTCTATGTTGCGTGAAAGTGCTCTGACCTTGTCGTTCATGCCGAGGGTCTCCTTGCCGATGGCTGGGCCGGTAACTGGGAATGTGGGGGGCGCCGGGGTTGTCATTGCAACTGCTCGAGCAGGCCGAGGAATTCGTCGTCGGACAGCCCCGAATCGGCGAAATCGGCGGCGGTGGCGCGGCCGGCCGTGGGCGCCAGGCAGTGCTCCAGCAGGGCTTCGAGGCGCTGCTGGAACTGCCGTGCGAGCTCGCCGATCAGGGCCTGGTCATGCAGCTGCGGCGCATAGCGCCACTCGATATGCAGGCAGCCGTCATCGACCAGAGCGGTCACGTCCAGCAGGTGCGTGCGGCGGGTGTCGTCGGCGCGCATGGCGGGGCATAGCGGTTGCGCCAAGCGCCACAGGCGCGAGGTCCCCAGCCATTGATCGACCCGGCCCAGGTAGTTGAAGGTGAGCAAGGAAGCGGCGCCCAGGCCGTGCTGCGGATCGAAGCGCAACAGGCCGTAGCCGATGCCCTGCTCGGGCACCCGGCGTAGCGCCTCCTTGGCGGCGATGATCGATTGTTCCGGGTCCTCGGCGGCTGTCACCGCCAGGGGGTAGCGGCTGGTATGCCAACCGATCGAGCGCGACAGGTCGGGGCCTTGCTCCCAGCCGCTGCGACCATGGCTTTCCATCTCCAGGGTGACCCGTTCCCGCCCAAGCCATTGCCCGATCACGCCGGCCAGCGCCGCGACCAGCAGGTCCTGGACCTGGGTGCCATAGGCGCCATGGCAGTCGCCGAGCAGCAGCTCGGTGCGTTCGGCCGGCAGCCGGATCTCCAGCGTCCGGCTATCGCCATAAAGACTGAGGTGCCGGGAGACCTCACCCTCTGCCGCCAGTTGCGCCTGCCAGTACTCGCGCTGAGCCAGCACCTCGGGCTCCAGGCGATGGCGCTGCAAAGCCTCGCTCCACTGGTGGAAGGTAGTCGAGACGGCGGGCAGCGGCGCCTGCGGTTGCAGGTACAGGCTTTCCAACTCTTCCAGCAGTACCTGCCAGGACACCGCGTCGACCAGCAGGTGGTGCGCGGTGCAGAGCAGGTGTGCGCTGCCGCTGAAATACACCCAACGGATCAAGGGCGCGCTGTCCAGCCGCCAACCCTGTTGCCACTGTTTGAGCAGCGCCTCGTCCAGGGGCTGATCGACCACCTGCAACAGCCCTTCGGCCATATCCGCGGACAACGGCTGGTAGCGTTGTTGCCAACCCTGACCGTCGTGTTCGAAAACCAGGCGCAGGCTGCTGTGACGTTGCAGCAGCGTTGCCAGCGCCTCGGCGAAACGGGCCTGATCCAGGGGCTGGTCCAAGGCCAGCAGCAAGGATTGGTTCCAGTACTCCGGCGTGCTCTGCCGCTGGGCGAAGAACCAGGCCTGGATCGGCGTCAGGGCAAAGGCGGCGGTCGGTTCCCGATCCGCGGCCGGTTGCTCGCCGGCCTTGCCGAGGTCGACGGCCTGCTCGGCCCAGCCCCTGACCGAGGGGAATTCGAAGATCTGTTTGGGCTTGAGTTGCAGCCCCTGCTGCTTGGCCCGGGCGATGATCTGCAGACTCAGGATCGAGTCGCCGCCGACCGCGAAGAAGTTGTCGTCCGCCTGCAGATCGGGCTTGTCGAGAATCTCCCGGGCAATCGCCAACAGGCATTGCTCGCGCTTGCGCTGCGGCGTTTCCACCACCCGCGCCAGGGCCCGCACGCTCTGCTCGGCGAACAGTTGCTTGGGCGTCATCGAAATCTGCTGCTGCCGCGCGCGGGCGATGATCTGCAGGCCGAGGATCGAATCGCCGCCATGGGCGAAAAAATTGTCGTCCGGGCCCAGGTCGGGGTTACCGAGCAGGCTGCGCCAGATTTCCAGCAAGGCGCTTTCCACGGCGTTCAACGGCTGCTCGCTGGTCGCCCCGGTGCTGTGCTGCGGCTGTTCGGCCAGACGCAGCAAGGCCTGGCGGTCGACCTTGCCGTTGGCCAGCAAGGGCAAGGCGTCCAGGCAATGCCACTGGGCGGGCTGCATATAGTCCGGCAGCAGCGCCTGCAAGGCCGAGCGGATCTGCGCCAACGCGGTGTGCGGCGCGACCAGGAAGGCCGCCAGACGATTGCCCGACAGCGGCGTCGGGGCGTTCAACACCCGGGCATCCTCGACCTGCGGTAGGCCGCGCAATTGCGCGGCCACTTCGCCCGGCTCGACCCGGTAGCCACGGATCTTCAGCTGCTCGTCGAGGCGCCCGAGAAACAGCACCTGACCCAGGTGGTTCAGGCGTACCCGGTCGCCGGTGCGATAGCCGTGCGCACCGAAGCGCGCGCGATCCTTATCGGTAGCGTTCAGGTAACCGCGCGCGACGGTCGCGCCTTCGATATACAGCTCGCCGCTGACGCCCCTCGGCAGCAATGCGCCATCGGGCCCACGCACGCTGATCCGCACATTGGCCAGGGGGCGCCCCAAGGGCGCTTCGCCACTGTCATCGACCTCATGGGTCAGCACACCGACGGTGGTTTCGCTGGGCCCATAGTGGTTGACGATGCGCAACTGCGGATTCAAGGCGCGCAGACGCGCGATCAGGTCGGCACCCAGGGCTTCGCCGCCGACAACCAGGCATTGGCGCGGCAACAGGCGTTGCGGCTCGCTGGCCACCAGCAAGGCGTTGAGGTGCGAGGGCACTATCTTCAGCATGTCGATCGGTTGCCGCCCGAGGACCGTCGCAAGCTCCTCGGCATCGAACGCCAGTTCTTCCTCCAGCAGGCGCAGGCGACGGCCGCTGAGCAGCGCGCCGAACAGGGCGGTATGGCCCAGGTCGGTGGCGCAGCTGGCGAGGCTCGCCAGGCTGGCATAGGCGGACAGGTCCAGGCGCGCCAGGCAGGCGGTGACGTAGTGGATCAGGTTGCCCTGGGTCACCTCCACACCCTTGGGCCGGCCGCTGGAACCGGAGGTGTAGACCACATAGGCCGGCAAATCCGCCGGCAAATCCGCATGCAATGGCCCGTCGCTGAACAGCTGCCCGCTCGGCACGGGCAACCACTGCACCTGCTGCGGCAGCCAGTGGGGACGCTCGCCCGCGCCGATCCACAGCCGCGGCATGGCATCCAGACAG
>CBIHQF010000098.1:0-9701 GCA_966211665.1 uncultured Pseudomonas sp.
CGACATCAACATGGACGAGGGCATGCTCGACTCGCAGAAGGCCATGGTGACCTTCTTGAACCTGATCGCCGGCGAGCCGGACATCTCCCGCGTGCCGATCATGATCGACTCGTCGAAATGGGAGGTGATCGAAGCCGGCCTCAAGTGCATTCAGGGCAAGGGCATCGTCAACTCGATCTCGATGAAAGAAGGCGTCGAGCAGTTCAAGCACCACGCCCGCCTGTGCAAGCGCTATGGCGCCGCCGTGGTGGTGATGGCCTTCGACGAAGCCGGCCAGGCCGACACCGCCGAGCGCAAGCGCGAGATCTGCCAGCGCAGCTATGACATCCTGGTCGATGAAGTGGGCTTCCCGCCGGAAGACATCATCTTCGACCCGAACATCTTCGCCATCGCCACCGGTATCGAAGAGCACAACAACTATGCGGTCGACTTTATCGAGGCCTGCGCCTATATCCGCGATCACCTGCCCCATGCCCTGAGCTCGGGCGGCGTGTCCAACGTGTCCTTCTCGTTCCGCGGTAACAACCCGGTGCGTGAAGCGATCCACTCGGTGTTCTTGTACTACGCGATCCAGAACGGCCTGACCATGGGCATTGTCAACGCCGGCCAGCTGGAAATCTACGACGAGATTCCCAAGCAACTGCGCGATGCCGTGGAAGACGTGGTACTCAACCGCCACGAAGGCGCCACCGAAGCGCTGCTGGCGATTGCCGACAACTACAAGGGCGATGGCAGCGTCAAGGAAGCGGAAACCGAAGAGTGGCGCAGCCTGAGCGTTGAAGAACGACTCAAGCACGCGCTGGTTAAAGGGGTCACCACCCATATCGTCGAGGACACCGAGGAATGCCGCCAGCAATGCGCGCGCCCCATCGAGGTCATCGAAGGTCCGCTGATGGCCGGGATGAACGTGGTCGGCGACCTGTTCGGCGCGGGCAAGATGTTCCTCCCGCAGGTGGTGAAATCCGCCCGGGTGATGAAGCAGGCCGTGGCCCACCTGATTCCCTTTATCGAGGCCGAGAAAGGCGACAAGCCGGAAGCCAAAGGCAAAATCCTGATGGCCACGGTCAAGGGCGACGTGCACGACATCGGCAAGAATATCGTCGGCGTGGTGCTCGGCTGTAACGGTTACGACATCGTCGATCTGGGCGTGATGGTGCCGGCGGAGAAGATTCTGCAAACCGCGATTGCCGAGAAGTGCGACATCATCGGCTTGTCCGGCCTGATCACGCCGTCGCTGGACGAGATGGTGCATGTCGCCCGCGAGATGCAGCGCCAGGGCTTCAACCTGCCGCTGATGATCGGCGGCGCCACCACCTCGAAAGCCCACACCGCGGTGAAGATCGAGCCCAAGTACCAGAACGATGCGGTGATCTACGTCACCGACGCCTCGCGCGCGGTCGGCGTGGCCACCCAGTTGCTGTCCAAGGAATTGAAAGCCGACTTCGTCGAGCGCACCCGTCTCGACTACATCGAAGTACGCGAGCGCACCGCCAACCGCAGCGCCCGCACCGAACGCCTAAGCTACGCCAAATCGGTAGAGAACAAGCCCAAGTTCGACTGGACGACTTACCAGCCGCCGGTGCCCTCCTTCACCGGGGTCAAGCTGCTGGAAGATATCGACCTCAAGATGCTCGCCGAGTACATCGACTGGACGCCGTTCTTCATTTCCTGGGACCTGGCCGGCAAATACCCGCGCATCCTCACCGACGAGGTGGTCGGCGAAGCGGCCAGCGCGCTGTTCGCCGATGCCCAGGCGATGTTGAACAAGCTGATCGACGAGAAGTTGATCAGCGCTCGCGCCCTGTTCGGCTTCTGGCCGGCCAACCAGGTGCAGGACGACGATATCGAAGTCTACGGTGAAGACGGCCAGCCGCTGGCCAAGCTGCACCACCTGCGCCAGCAGACCATCAAACCGGACGGCAAGCCGAATCTGTCCCTCGCCGACTTCGTCGCGCCCAAGGACAGCGGCCTCACCGATTACATCGGCGGTTTCATCACCACCGCCGGCATCGGCGCCGAGGAAGTGGCCAAGGCTTATCAGGAAGCCGGCGACGACTACAACTCGATCATGGTCAAGGCTCTGGCCGACCGCCTGGCCGAAGCCTGCGCCGAATGGCTGCACGCCGAAGTGCGTAAAACTCACTGGGGCTACGAGCCGGACGAGCGACTGAGCAACGAGGAGCTGATCAAGGAAGCCTACAAAGGCATCCGTCCGGCGCCTGGCTACCCGGCCTGCCCGGACCATACCGAGAAGAAGACCCTGTTCGCCCTGCTCGATCCCGAGGCCGAATTCAACCAGGCCGGACGCAGCGGCGTGTTCCTCACCGAACACTACGCCATGTTCCCCGCCGCCGCCGTCAGCGGCTGGTACTTCGCCCACCCGCAGGCGCAGTACTTCGCCGTCGGCAAGATCGACAAGGACCAGGTGGAGAGCTACACCGCGCGCAAGCAGCAGGACCTCAACGTCAGCGAGCGCTGGCTGGCGCCGAACCTGGGGTATGACAACTAAAGCCAGATAGAGACGACGAGGCCCGCCATCAAGCGGGCCTCTTCATACCCACCAACGGCAGGCTGCCAAGCCCACACTGATGAGGGTAGAAAAGCGTTATTTGCGACTCGTCAGGAGAGCCATATATACAGGGCTAGCTATTTGGCTCGAAAGAGTAGGTAAATGAAACCTGAGCCGGCTCGCCATGACCTGCGATGTAGCTTCCTTTACCTCGAAGACTCGCCAGTGCGCCGGTGCCGGAGCCAGCGACGATAGACCAAGAACTACGTGCCTTGCCTTCCGCAAAAGCCCCTGTGTGTTGGAGAACAAAGGTTCCGGTTTTTCCATCGACCATGCCAGAAACACGCTCCAAGCCGACAAAGGTTGCTGTGCCGTGAACGCTGTAGGACATCAGATATTCGACGCTACTGCTGCCTTCAATGGCCCCTGAATATGACTGTGTAACCTTCGCGTTACTGAGCTTTGCACCGCCCTCTATTTCTTCGTAGGTCTTTTCGTCCCATCCGACGATTTGAAACGTGCACGTGGCATCGGTAGTCATTTAAATCTCCGTTTAAAAATGGGTATCGAATGAGCTATTTAGCGACAGTGAAATCCCGGCCCCAGAGCCGCACGGAGGCGATGTTTTCGACCGGGCCGGTGAAGATAAATTTCTGCCGAACCCCGGCATTGGCGGGAATGGTCACGATATACATCCCTGAATTACGGTTCATGTAGCGCTCCTTAACGGCTGATTAACCAATCCGGCATCATCCTCTGCCGCCATCGAACGCATCAAGTCCGAATGCGCTGGCTTGGGTACCCATTCACATCCATCGAACGCCGCAACAGGCACGCATTTGGTTTCAAACAGTCCTTTACGAACATGGTTATTTTCGTAATCGAACCTCCACAACCCTAAAGTTAGGGCCTCGCCTGAAGACGCACCGAGGTCAAGTCGTTACTCTTTTAATACGACTGTTTGACTCTGTGACTTCATTATCCGACGCGCAGCCCGGGATGGAATCCAGGATGAAAAACGTCATCCCGCCTTACTGCCGTGGAGAGACCGCAATGCGTATGAGCGTCATTTCTGCCGTGCTTTTGAGCGCAGCCAGCACCTTGCACGCGATGACCGGCGAAGAACTGGCGATTCAGGCCGACGCCCGGATTAGAGGCTTTTATGATCAATCGGTCAGCTTACGCATGGAGCTGATAAGCCCTGCCGGGGGCGTGCGGAACGGATGCTACGGGTACAGAGCCTGGAGTACTCCGAGGGCGAGAAAACCCTGATGATTTTCGATAGCCCGCGGGATTTGCGCGGCTCCGCCCTGCTCTCCCATACCCACCCGCAAGGCGACGACGAGCAGTGGTTATACCTGCCCGTGGTCAAGCGGGTGAAACAGATAGGGGCGCGCAACAAGTCTGGCCCCTTCATGGCATCGGAGTTCGCTTTCGAAGATATCGTTACCCCATTCTGGCAAAAGTTTACTTATGGCAACGCTACCCAAGTCGAGCTGAACGGCCTGGCCTGCGACCGCAAGAACAACCTGCTGAAAACCTATGAGGCCAGCGACTTCAGCCTGCATGCCGACAAGCATTGGCGGCCGGCGCAGATGCATATGCGCAATCACCAGAACGGCAAACAAACGCGTCTGACCTGGCTGGGCTTCGTTTTCGCCCAGGGTTTGCGAGACGCCGACTTCAGCCAGAACGCCCTGCTGCGAGCCCGATAAATGAACGTTTTACGCAAAGCGCTGCCGATCGCGGCGCTAACGGTTCGGCTGCGCCATTGTTGGCCAATGAGTGGCAAAACAGCCTGCATATCGAGCACTGGCAATTCACAGATGCCGGTGCCCAAGGGCAAGCGCACAGCAACCTTTCGCTGAGTTTCAAAAGCGAGTGGTGGCGCAGTTTCAACGATGGCCGCGACAGCCTGGCGTTCAGCCCCTTCCTGCGCCTGGACCAACACGCTGGCCGCCGGCCTGTTCCGCAACTGGCGCCATGGCCTGACCTGTTTTCTCGGCAACCTGCTGCCCATCGGCATGGCATTCGGCGTCTGGGGCCTGTGGAGCGGCAACGTCGACCTGGGCCTGACCGTGGTGATCGGCATCGCCTTCAGCGTGGTGATCGACGACAGCATCCACTTCATCAGCAAATACGAGCGTGCCCGACGTAACGGCCTCGACGCCGAAGACGCGGTGCGCCAGTGCCTGGGTAATGTCGGCTACGCGCTGATCACCACCAGTGCGGTGCTCGGCCTGGGCTTCGCCTGGCTGGCCAATTCGAACATCCAGATCACCGTCAATACCGCCCTGGTCACCTGCCTGAGCATCGCCTTCGCCCTGCTCGTCGACCTGGTGCTGCTGCCCATCTGCTACCTGCTGCTGGACAAGCGCGAGCTGCCGGCCAGCGTTGGCGAACCTTCGACCGAGGGGTATGCGCCGCCGCTGTGAAACCGTTTTCAGCCCAGCCTACGTCTGGCTGGGCAAGTTTTTTTACCACTTACGCAAGGAATTCCGGATATGCATGCAGCCACCCTGAGACGCTCCGCCCCGCTCCATAGCCGCCTTCTGGCCTGGATCAACGAACGCTTCCCCTTCGCCAACGCCCTGCTGTTTTTCATCCTTTACCTGACCACCGCCGCATTGGCCCAGGCCGCCCAAGGCGGACCGCTGCAGTTGGGCCTGACCGACGGCCTGGCCTGCCTGGCGACCTGGTCGTTCTTTCTTCTGCTGCGCGTGCTCGACGAACACAAGGATTACCAGCTCGATTGCCACAACCATCCGCAACGTGTGTTGCAGAGCGGTTTGATCACCCTCGATCACTTGAAGGTCGCCGGCCTGCTGGCGGTGACGGCGCAACTGGCGCTGTCCCTCTGGCTCGACCGCGGCATCGGCCAGGCCACGTACGCCTGGTTGGCGCTGCTGGCCTGGACGCTGCTGATGGCCAAAGAGTTTTTCATCGGCGAGTGGCTCAACCGCCACCTGACCTGGTACGCCGTGTCGCACATGCTGGTCATGCCGCTGTTGGTGTATTGGCTGGTCCGATTACTCAGTGATGGGCTGCCACTCTGGGCACTACTGGTACTGGACGCGTTCTATTTTCTGGCCCTCTGGCAGCTCGGTCGCTTTCTGCGTGCACCGAACGCCAAAGCCCGTGGTCACAACGAAGCCGTCGTCGCCCTGACCATGCTCGCCGGCTATGCCGTGCTGATCGCTGTCGCGGCACAGATTCATGGTCTGCAACTGAATGGACTCTGAGGGGAACAGCATGCAAAACACCGTCGCATCACAGCCAAACCGCACCGCATTCAGCGCCGCCGACGAGGCCCGTTGCCATTTCACCGACCGCCAACTGGGCGACCTGATCCCCATCGATGTCGCCAAGGACCAGCTCAACCTGCTGTTGAGCGGTTACACCAAGCTGCCGACCCTGGGCACCCAGTTCGATGAGCTGCTGCTGCATGTGCAAGGTGTCGAGTACCGCCTACGGCAAATGCGCGTCAAACAGATCATCGAAACCCCACAAGGGCCGCAACTGACCCTGTGCTGCAGCGGCTGTCGGGACACCGCCGAACGTCTCTGGCAACTCAGCTATCAACTGCGCGTGCGCGACATCGGCCAGTTGCAGCCGGTGTACGACGAATTCAACCTGCCCAAGGTGCCGGCCCGCGGCCTGTACAGCGAAGAGGCCCGCCAGGAACGCCTGCGCTTCTTGCGCGGCGAAACCGGCGCGGCCTTGCGCGAGGTGGCGCAGATCCGCTTGGAGCCGCGCAAGCTGGTGAGCAATATCGAAGCCTTGATCGGCTCGGTGGAAATACCCCTGGGCATCGCCGGTCCCTTGCAGATCAAAGGCGGCCACGCCAACGGCCTGTTCTATGCGCCCATGGCGACCTCCGAAGGCGCCCTGGTGGCTTCGACCACCCGCGGCGCCACGGCACTGTCGCGCTCCGGCGGGGTCAGCACCCGGGTTCTCGGCCAACGCATGATGCGCGTGCCGCTGTTCGGCTTCGACAGCATGAGCCAGGCGCTGTTTTTCGCCGAGTGGGTGCAGGACCGCTTCACCGAGCTGGCCGAAGTGGTGGGCAAGTACTCCAACTTCGCCCAGTTGATGGAAGTGCAGGCCCAGGTGATGGGGCGCAATGTGCACGTGCACTTCATCTATGAAACCGGCGATGCCGCCGGGCAGAACATGACCACCACCTGCACCTGGCAGGCCTGCCAATGGATTCTGCAGAGCATCAAGCGCTTCGCCGGGCTCAAGGTGCGCAACTTCCTGGTCGAGGCCAACCTGTCCAACGACAAGAAGGTCACCTACCAGACCTACCTCAAGGGCCGCGGCGTGCGCGTGCTCGCCGAAGCGCTGCTGCGCGACGAGATCTGCCGCAAGGTGCTCAAGGTCAGCGCCGCGCAGCTGGTCAACGCCTACCAGTGCGTGGCCAGCGGTGGCCTGGCAGCCGGCATGATCGGCCTCAACATCAACGTCGCCAACGTCATCGGCTCGATGTTCGCCGCCCTCGGCCAGGACATCGCCTGCGTGCATGAATCCGCCCTCGGCCATCTGCACATGGAGCTGACCGAGGAAGGCCACGCCTACTGCACCATGACCCTGCCCTCGCTGGTGATAGGTACGGTCGGCGGCGGCACCAACCTGCCGCAGCAGCGCGAGTGTCTGGAAATAATCGACTGTGCCGGCCCTGGCAAGGCGCACAAGCTCGCCGAGGTGATCGCCGGGTTCTGCCTGGCGCTGGATATCTCCACGCTATCGGCGATCGCCGCCGACCAGTTCGCCCGCGCCCATGAACGCCTGGGGCGCAATCGCCCGGTCGATTACCTGAAGCAGGCCGACCTAGACGTACCGCTGTTCAACCAGATCTTCGCCCAGAGCGGCCAGGGCGAGCTGCGCCTGTTCGCCGCCGAACCCTTGCAGTTGGTCAACAAGGGCTCGAGCATCATCACCGAGCTGACCGCGCACAAGGTCAACAAGCTGCTCGGCCACTTCCCCTTCCAGCTCAAGAGTTCGAGCGGCGAGTTCGCGGTAATGGTCAAGGTCAAGCCACTGGATGACGAGGTCATTCTGATGCTCAACAGCATGGCGGCCATGTGCGATCCACGGCTGGCGCAGAGCTTCAACCAGTTCCGCGAGCAGATCGGTTTCAAGGGCTGCCACGTGCGCGAGCTGGCGGTGATGAGTCAGCGCGACCCACGCTTCACCGCGCATGCGCCACGGGTCTACGGCGTGCTCGACGACCCGCAGCGCGAAGCCTATGTAATCGTCGAAGAACTGCTGCAGGGCCTGCGCCTGATGGACAGCACCGACGACACCCGCGCCTGGCGGCAAGCCGACCTGGAAACGGCGATCCGTGGCATCGCCGCGGTGCACAGCATCTGGTACGGCCGCGAAGCCGAACTGCTCGAACAACCCTGGATGGTCGATTACCCGACCGCCGCGGGCATGAGCGAGAAACGCAGGCTGTGGGAACTGCTCGGCGCCCATGCCCGCGAGGAGTTCCCCGAATGGCTGAGCGAGGACGACCTCGACGTGCTCCGCCACATCATCGCCGGCATCGACCACTGGTGGGCGGACATCGAAGCCATGCCGCGCACCCTGATCCACAACGACTTCAACCCGCGCAATATCGCCCTGCGCGATACGTCCGAAGGCCCGCGCCTGTGCGCCTACGACTGGGAACTGGCGACCCTGCACCTGCCGCAGCACGACCTGGCGGAGCTGCTCGGTTTCACCCTCAACGGGCCGATCGATCCGGCGCAGGTCGAAGCCTTCCTCGAACTGCACCGCCTCGAACTGCAACGGCATAGCGGCCAGCCGATCGACCCGCGGCAATGGCGCCACGGCTACAAGCTGGCCCTACGCGATCTGATGGTCAGCCGCATGCCGCTGTACATGATGGCCCATACCTTCCGCCACTACGCCTTTATGGAGCGGGTCTACCGCACCTTCCGTCAACTGCTGGAAATCGAAGGGGTACGCCTGTGATGTCGCGTTTTATCCATAGCCAGGAACAAGCCCTGCTGCTGCCCGCCGAACAACTCGGCGGCAAGGCCGCCAACCTCGCCTGGCTCAGCCGTGAAGGCTTGCCGGTGCCGCGCTGGTGGGTGCTGAACACCGCCGCCTTCAGCGAATTGCTGAGCAGCAACCGGTTGCAGGCTTTTATCGCCGAGCAACTGCACTGGCTGCACGGCGCCACCCCGATCGACCAGGTCGAGGCCCGCGCCAGCGCCATCCAGGCGCGCATCCTCGCCGCGCAGTTGCCGGAGGCGATCCGCCAGCAACTGGTCGAGGCCCTGCCGGTAGACGCGGGTTATTACGCGGTGCGTTCCTCGGTACTCGGCGAGGACGCCCAGGGCGCCTCGTTCGCCGGACAGATGGACAGCTACCTGTACCAACTGGGTCTGGCCGCCATCGAACGCAGCCTGTTGCGGGTGGCAGCTTCGGCGTTCAACGCCCGCGCCCTGCTCTATCGGTTGGGCAAGGGTTTGCCGGTGCAGGACATACGCGCCGCGGTGATCGTTCAGCAGATGGTCGACGGCGAGGTGTCCGGGGTGATGTTCACCGCCCACCCGGTCACCGGCGACCGCAAGCAGGCGCTGATCGCCGCCGCCTGGGGTTGCGGTGAGGGCATCGTCTCCGGGGTCTGCAACACCGATGAGTTCAGCTTGGCCCTGGATGGACAGACCATCGGCGAACAGCTGGCCGACAAGGACGTCGCCGTGGTGTTCGACAGCCAGAACGGCCTCGGCACCCGGGAAGTACCGGTGGCCGAGGCGCGTCGTCAACCGGCCTGCCTGGACCCCACACAACTGTACCGGCTACGCGACCTCGGCAAGCGCATCGCCGAATTGCAGCGCTTTCCCCAGGACATCGAATGGACCTGGCGCGAGGGCCAGGCCTATATCCTGCAAACCCGGCCGATCACCCGCCTGCCGGCGCCGGCGCAATCCGGCGAGCGGCGCCTGGTGTTCGATAACTCGAATATCCAGGAATCCTACTGCGGGGTGACCACGCCGCTGACCTTCTCCTTCGCCAACCGCGGCTATGCCACGGTTTACGAACAGACCATGCGCCTGCTCGGCGTCAACCAGACGCAGATCGATGCCCACCGCGACATGCTCGACAATATGCTCGGGCTGATCCATGGGCGGGTCTACTACAACATCAACAACTGGTACCGCGGCCTGCTCCTGCTGCC
>CBIHQF010000099.1:0-9627 GCA_966211665.1 uncultured Pseudomonas sp.
TTCCTCGCCTGTTTTTGCGGGGCCGCCATCGGTATTGTCTTGCCTGCCTCGCCTACGTTTTTCAACGGCCTGCTAGCAAGCCTTGTGCGTCATTGCCAGGGCAATATGAAAATTGCCGGGTGCCACCGCGCGTCGAAGGGACTAAAATCGCCCGCCTATCATTCGTCATCCTGCTCCTGTGGCGCCACGGCTCACCCCCGGCGACCCGGTACGGCAGGCAAGCCTCTCCACCGCACAGATCAAGAGAACAGCCATGGGCGCCCAATGGAAAGCCAAACCTAAAGAAGCCGCCGCCAATGCCAGAGGCAAAATTTTCGGCCGCCTGGTCAAGGAAATCATGATCGCCGCGCGTAACGGCGCCGATCCGGATATGAACCCCAAGTTGCGTTTGGCCGTGCACCAGGCGAAAAAAGCCTCGATGCCCAAGGACACTCTGGAGCGCGCGATCAAGAAAGGCGCCGGCCTGCTCGGCGAGCACGTGAACTTCGAGCGGGTGACCTACGAGGGCTTTGCCCCGCATCAGGTGCCGGTGATCATCGAGTGTCTGACCGACAACATCAACCGCACCGTGGCAGAGATTCGCGTGCTGTTCCGCAAGGGCCAGATGGGTGCTTCCGGTTCGGTCACCTGGGATTTCGACCATGTCGGCCTGATCGAAGCCGCCCCCGAAGGCGATGCCGACCCGGAACTGGCGGCGATCGAAGCCGGTGCCCAGGATTTCGAAGCGGCCGAAGAAGGCAATACCCTGTTCATCACCGAGTTGACCGACCTGGACGCGGTCTGCAAAGCCCTGCCCGAGCAGGGTTTTATCGTGCAATCGGCACATCTGGGCTATCGCCCGAAGAACCCGGTGACCACGCTCAGCGATGCGCAGATGGAAGAAGTCGAAGCCTTCCTCGAAGCCATCGACGCCCATGACGACGTACAGAACGTCTATGTCGGGCTCAACGGCTAACAGGACCAGCCAGGGCGCTCGCCTCGCCCTTCGGCTGGTGCGTTAGCGGTGTACGCAAAGGACATTGATCACACTCGGGAGCGCACAAAGCGGGTAGAATCGCCGCCCGCCGCGCCCGTGCACACAAGGACGTTGTCACCCAGGAGTTATACCGTGCATAAGTTTCTCGCCTTGGCAGGCTGCCTTCTGCTTACAGCCTGCGCCAGCAATCCACAAAAGATCTATGAGCAATCGGTCAAAGCCGGTAGCAGCCCGATGGCCAGAAACACCTTGGAGGCCATCCATAACACGCGGGCGATTCCCTTGCCGCTGGCTTCCGGCCTGCTCGCCCCGCAATGGCCGATCGGCGCCGACGAGCCGCGCATGGATTTTGGCAGTTCGATCTCCAACTACCGGGTCTTTTCCCTGTCGCTGAAGAAGGGCGAGCACTACACGCTCAACGTCAACTCGCTGTGCCACGATCCCTGCTCGGGCCTCAATAAACTGGCGCTCAAGCCGCGCGCGCTGCTGCTCGACGCCTACGGCACGGTGATTGCCAACAAACCCACCAGCGCCGCGGCCGTGGTCGGCCAGATCAACCTGAGCTGGGATGGCGAAGCGCCGGAAGACGGCACTTACTACCTGCTGGTCGCCGCCGACAACGACACCCTCGGCGAAACCATCGTGATCGACGACGTGTGGGTGAACAACTCGCCGCTGATGGCGGTGAACGTCGGCATGCAAAGCTCGCCGTTCGGCAAAATCAGCGCCTTCTCCTCCTCGCCGAAAAACTGACCCCTGCGCAAGGCCCGGATCGATGTTCGCCAGAACTCCACCGGGCAACCCGCATTCGCCGCGGACTGCCTCCCCCGCAATTCACTACGCGGCTCTTGTAGCCCGGATAAGCGCCAGCGCAATCCGGGTTGTTCCCCGCGACAGTTCCGACACCCGACTCGCCATGTCTGAGCTAGTCTGATCCATATGACTCTCCTGCCGCCTAAATGCTTTGCCTGGTTATTGACCGCCATCCTGGCCGGCATTCAGTTGCCGTGGGCGCGGGCCGAGGTAGCTGATCAGCCGCCCGTCCGCGTGGGTTATATCGACTTCCCGCCCTATTCCTATACCGATGAGCGAGGCGAGCCGGCCGGGCATTTGCTGGAGTTTTTCGATCGGGTGGCGCAACGCGCCGGCTACCGGACGCAGTTTATCGAGTACCCCAGTTACCGCTTGTTCAAGACGATGGAAAACGGCTCGATCGATATGTGCCCCTCGCTCGTACGGCATCCGGTGATGTCGCAATACACCCTGCGCAGCCGCTACCTGATTGCCCGGGTGTTGCTGAATCTCTACTACAAGGATCGACCGCCGCCGGCGCAGCTCGACGAGCTGCGCAATACGCGCATCCTGTTGATCCAGGGCCTGGTTTACCCCGGTTCGCCTCTGGCGGCAGTGGCCGAGAATCCGGCCAATGGCGTGCTCACCAGCACAGCCCCGACTCACAGAGCGGCGGCGCAAATGATGTATCTGCAACGGGCCGACTACCTGCTCGACTACCAGGACCCCGCGGAATCCGGTTTCAAGGAGGCCGATCTGCCGGTGCTGCCGCATGTCACCCTGTTGCAGCAGGACTTCACCATGGCGTTTTCCCAAGCTTCGCCCCGTGCCCGGCAACTGCGCGACGACTTCGACCGCGCCATCGAGGCGCTGCGGGCCGATGGCCAGTTACCCGAGAAGTACCGCGCTATCTTTCCTTATGCCGACGAAGCATTTACCCCACGTAACCGGTACCCGACGCTCGGTAGACAGCATGCCGATCAGACACGGCCAAAGCACAGGCCCATGCATGCCGCCGGGCGCCCGCGCCAAGCCGGCTGAGCGGATACGCCGGGCGATCGCCGGCTTATTGATCTCGCGCAAGAAACGTTGTGCGCTTCGCCTTAGGCTATGACGGTCATATCGTCGTCCAGAGGTTTTAGATGAGCACCACGTCAGCCAGCATCTGCGCAGCCGCCGAGCAACTGCACGGCCTTGTCGGTTTCAATGCGAAAACCGGCCAATATATCGTGCGTTTCAGCGAGGATTCGTTCGGCATGGATGTGCCGGACACCAGCATCACGCCGGTATCCGAATTCGTCTGGAGCCCGCTCGAGGGCGACTTGATGAGCCTCAGCCGCGCCCGCCTGCAATTGCTGCTCGACCAACGCATCGACGACCGTCTGAATATCGGCGAGGCGTTGCGCGTGTATATGCGCCGTCAGGATCTGCCGGAAATCACCGCGCAACGCAGCCTGCGGCCGGCCTGAATGACCGGGCACTTGTAACGATCCGCATTCCCGGCGCTCAATTGGCCTGCCCCTCAATTGCCAGCCTGAAGAATGCGGAGACTGCAGCATGCGCCTCGACCACTTATTAACGACATTGGCTATCGGCCTGCTATTGGCCGGCTGCGCCAGCCCCGCGCCTTCCGCGACGGACTCACAGATCAGCCTGCCCCTGCTGCCGGGCTGGTTCGATGGGCAAAAGGTTTACTACATCACCACCGACAGTTCCGACGCGCAGATGGCCGCGATCATGCAAGCCAATTTCGTTCCACGCCTGGCCAATGCGCTGCCGGAGGAGCCCGGCCCGCATCCCCTGGCGACCTACGACCGCATCTATAAATTCGTCGATCAGCCACAACCCAGTGTCCTGCCCTCGATACCGCAACCGCTGGGCGCCGGTAACCGGGACATCGCCTACAGCCCGCTCTGGCACCTCTACAACGTGCGCTGGAACCAGGGCCAGAGCGTGCGCGAACTGCGCTCGGCCGACCAGGTGCTGAGCGCGCAGGAACAAGGCCAGATCGACATCGAGCCCACGGGCATCATCGTCAATTGCCCGGTCGTGCGGGTGGCCGAGCGGGTCCTGCAAGCGCCTTTGCAAACGCCCTTGCAGACGCCTTTGCAAACGCCCTAAAACAGCCGGGCGACCGCCAACGCGGCGACCACGCAGAGCAACGCGACGGCCACCGCCACAATCAGCAAAGGTTTGTTCGAGCGAATATTGCCGGGGGCCGGTTGCGAGGCCTGATCCGGCAGGGCCGCGGCGCGCAGCGGGTTGGCCCTGGCCACCGGCTGAGCGACGGCCGCCCGGGGCGGCGGCGAGTTGCGGATCGGCTTGGGCAGGTCGATGGCGCGCATGAACACAGTGGCGTCTTCGTCCTCGACCTGGGCGACCGCGACCTTCGGACCGATCACCAGCAAGCTCACCGAGCCCATCTTCACCTGGTCGCCCGGTTGCAGCACGGCGGTGCCGACCTTCTGCTGGTTGACCATCACGCCATTGGCCGAGGCCAGGTCTTTGACTTCCAGCACGTCGTCCTTGAGGTAGAACTCGCAGTGCCGCCGCGACAGCTCCAGATCGCTGAAACACAGCTCGCATTTGGCAGAACGGCCGAAAGTCATCGAGCCGTTGATATGGAACTTCTTGCCTTCGTGTTCGCCGCTGATCACCTGTACGAACCAACGCGCTGTGGTTTCGCTCTTGACTTTGCTCTTGGCCGGATCGATCAACAGCATCTCGACGGCGCCGATGCGCACGCGGTCATCCGGCCGCAGCTGGAAACGCGCGGCGATGCGCTCATCGTTGACGAAGGTATCGCCCTGACTGGAGACATCGGTGAGGTAATAGAAGCCCTGATCCTGGCGAATTTCCGCATGGAAGGGGGCGATACCCGGATCGGCCAATACCAGGTTGTTACGGCCGTCCTGGCCGATGGTGAAGCGTTCGTCGACCAGCCAGATCGGCGCTTGGCGATTGTCGCTGAAGTGAATCCTGAGCATTCGACGCTTACCTCAATCGTTGAAGAGGTTGTTCCATAGACGTTTGATCGGGTTCTGCCGGGCCGGTTGGGCATCCGACGCGCGGGTCGCCGTGGTGCTCCGCGCTTTGTTCGCCGGCCGCTGCGCGAGGCGAATGCGCCGCTCATGGTCGGCCAGCAGTTGCAGCAGCCTTTCGTTGGCCGGCGCTACCTCCAGGCCCTGATTAATATAGGCCAGCGCATCGGCGAATTCGCGGCGCTCGTAGGCTGCTTCGCTGCGCTCGATAAAGCGCTGCGCGACACGTTCGAGACCGGCCAGGGCGAGCAGGTTACCCGGCTCCCAGGCGAGCACCTGGCGAAAGTAATAGGTTGCGCTGTCGTCTTCGGGCTGCAGCAACTGACCCTCGCCCAGGCGTTGTTCGGCTTGGGCCAGATAAGCCTCGATGCGGGCCTGCAATACCCGCCGCAAGCCATCGAGCGCGCCAGCGTGCTCGGCATCCAGCGCCAATGCCTGGCGGAAATAGAAATCGGCGTTATCCAGCGGCGGCTCGAGCAACCGGCCCTCATCCAGACGCTGCTCGCCCTTGGCCAGGTAATTGGCGATCCGTTGCTGTTGATAGAGGTAATAGCCGCCGGTGGCAGCACTGCCCAGCAGCACGGTGACCAGCAGCCACAGCCATAGAGGGCGCGTCTGACGCTGTCGCACCTTGGCCCGTTTCGGCGCTTGTGCGATCTGTGTGCTTCCCAGGTCGGGCCCGCACATCTCGTCCAGACTCGCCAACAGCACCCGGCAATCGGCAAAGCGCTCGTCCGGGTCTTTGGCCAGCATTCTGTCGAGCAGCCATTGGTACTCGCGCAACGGCCCGGGCAACTCGGGCACGGCCATTTGCACGTGATTCATCACGGTTTGCGGATAACTGGCGCCACGGAAGGCATTGGTGCCGGTGAGCATCTCCAGCAGAATCACGCCCAGGCTGTAGATATCGCTGCGCGCATCCAGCGCCTGGCACTGCGCCTGTTCCGGGCTGCTGTAGGCCGGACTACCGACGGCGATACCGAACTGGGTCAGGTCGTGGTCAAGCTCCACTTGCTTGGCCACGCCGAAATCGGTGATCACCGCCGTACCGTCGTCGCGAAAGAGGATATTGGCCGGCTTGATGTCGCGGTGCACCAGGCCTTTTTCATGCACCACGGCCAGACCGCTGGCGATCTGCCGGACGATCTCCAGGGCCCGTTGCGGCGCGAAGATTTCGCCCCGGTGTTGCGCCAGATCGCCGCCGGGCACGAACTCCATCGCCAGGTAGTAACGGCCATCGGCCAACTGGTCGATGTCGTAAATGGTGATGATCGAGGGGTGGTGCAGGGAGGCGACGATATGGCCTTCCTTGATAAAGCGCTGGCTGAAGGCCTGGTCGTCGGCGCTCAGCAACACCTTCACCGCGACCTTGCGGTGCAGCGATTGCTGGGTGGCGAGGTAGACCTCGGCCATGCCGCCTTGGCCAAGCAGGCCGTGCACCTTATAGCCGGGTATTTCGATCAAGGCTTCACTCATGGCTGTTGCCCCGCATCGGGCGATTTCTTGCGCAGGCTGAATAGACGGCTGAGCAAACCTCGCGGTCTGCTCTCCTCGCTGGGCGGCGGCACGCTGCGGGCCAACACGATGCAGGAAATATTGTCCTTGCCGCCCATGCGGTTGGCTGCGTCGATCAGTTGCGTCACCAACTCGTCGAGGGTCTGCGCGTTGCTGCACAGCTGATGAATCTGCTCGTCGTCGAGTTCGCCGGTCAGCCCATCGCTGCACAGCAGGAGCAGTTCGTCGGTGCCCAGGTGGCCTTGCACCACGCCCACTTCCAGCGCTTGGTCGTCGCGCCCCAGGCAGCGCAGGATCACATTGCGCTGCGGATGATTATGCGCTTCGTCGGGGCTCATCTGCCCGGCATCGATCATCGACTGCACCCAGCTGTGGTCATGGGTCAGGCGCTCGATACGCTCGGCGCCGACCCGATAGGCACGGCTGTCGCCCACCCAGGCGATGTCGAAATCGCCGCCGTCGAAGCGCACCGCTACCAAGGTGGTGCCCATGCCGCGGCCTTGGCCGCGGTCAGCAGCGACGACGATGGCCCGATTAGCGGCGTGTACCGCATCGACCAGGGGAGCCCCGTCGGCACAGGCGCTCTGCAGGCTTTCCAGCGCCAGGGCGCTGGCCACTTCGCCACAGCTGTGCCCGCCCATGCCGTCGGCCACCGCCCACAGGTTCAAGTCGGGGCAGCACAACAAGGCGTCCTCGTTGTGCCCGCGCACCTGGCCGGCGACGCTCTGCCCGGCGTATATAAGGGTTTCTTCGGTCAAGGTCATGGCTGCTTCCGGAGCCGGGGAACCGCCCCGGCGAACGCGCAAGAGCGCTCATGATGCGGCCGTGCAGCGCGGCTGTCACCGGTATAAGGGGAAATTTGCCGGTGAACTGTTAACCAGTCGAACAGTCGCCGCCCGCTGACCGCGCCTTATTGCGCATGCCCGGTTATGCTTGGTCGCAGCAAAACTTCAACCCTCCGACAGCGGACGCCCGATCTGTACTACCGCGCCCTCCCCGCTCAGCTCAAACCGCTCGCGGAAAAATTCTACCGTGCGCAGCGCAGCGCCATGCGCAGCCATTCAACGGACCAGCTATGGGTCGCCCAGCAAGGCGAGATCTGCGCGGCATTGTGTCTGCGCCCGGTCGAGTCGGGGGTTTGGCTGACCAGCCTGTTGGTCGCGCCGTCGCTACGTGGCCAGGGCATCGCCGGCCGCTTGATCGAACATGCGCTGGCCGATCACAACGAGCCGGTCTGGCTATTTTGTCATCCGCAGTTGGCAGCGTTTTACCTGCGCCTGGGTTTCACGCCTTGCGACGCGCTGCCCCATAGCCTGAGCCAGCGCCTGCAACGCTACCAGCGAAGCAAACAGCTGATCGCCCTGATGCGCGCGGTACAGACATGATCGCTGGGAAAACGGTGCGAAAAGAGTGCAAAGCTCGCCCCGAAGGTCGGGGCGAGCTTTTACCGTATCCGCCAAGCGCTGAGCGGACAACCCTGCGGGCTGCATTCGCCGCGGGGGCGCGCCTCCTACAAGAGATCGCGCATGCAACACCTAATGGGTACATAACCTAAAAAAGCGGACAGCCCAGTAGTTGTCCGCTTCGCCCTGAAGCCTATTAACAAGCCTTGGGCATCAGCTGGTACGGATCAAATGATCGAAGGCGCTGAGCGATGCCTTGGCGCCCTCGCCGACGGCGATGACGATCTGCTTGTACGGCACCGTGGTCACATCACCCGCGGCGAAAATGCCGGGGAGCGAGGTTTCGCCACGGGAATCGACGATGATCTCGCCGCGCGGCGACAGCTCGACGGTGCCCTTGAGCCAATCGGAGTTCGGCAACAGGCCGATCTGCACGAAGATGCCTTCCAGCGCGAGGGTGTGGAACTCGCTGGAATTGCGGTCCTTGTACACCAGGCCGTTGACCTTCTGACCGTCGCCGGTCACTTCGCTGGTCAGGGCGCTGGTGATCACGCTGACATTCGGCAGGCTGTGCAGCTTCTTTTGCAGCACGGCATCGGCACGCAACTGGCTGTCGAACTCGAGCAAGGTGACATGCGCGACTATACCGGCCAGGTCGATGGCCGCCTCGACGCCGGAGTTGCCGCCGCCGATCACCGCGACGCGCTTGCCCTTGAACAGCGGGCCGTCGCAGTGCGGGCAGTAGGCAACGCCTTTGCCACGGTACTCCTGCTCGCCCGGCACGTTCATTTCGCGCCAACGGGCACCAGTGGCGAGAATCAAGGTCTTGGCCTTGAGCGAAGCGCCGCTTTCGAACTTCACTTCATGCAGGCTGCCGGCCTCCTTGGCGGGCACGATGGCGCTGGCGCGTTGCAGGTTCATGATGTCCACGTCGTATTGCTTGACGTGCTCTTCCAGAGCACGGGCGAGCTTCGGCCCTTCGGTTTCCTGCACCGAGATGAAGTTTTCGATGGCCATGGTGTCGAGCACCTGACCGCCGAAACGTTCGGCCGCCACGCCGGTGCGGATGCCCTTGCGCGCGGCATAGATCGCCGCCGCGGCGCCGGCCGGGCCGCCACCGACCACCAGCACGTCGAACGCCGCCTTGGCGTTGAGCTTATCGGCATCGCGGGCGCTGGCGCCGGTATCGATCTTGGCGAGAATTTCTTCCACGCCCATACGGCCCTGGCCGAACAGTTCGCCGTTGAGGTAGATGCTCGGCACCGACATGATCTGACGCTCTTCGACTTCCGCCTGGAACAGCGCGCCATCGATCGCCACATGACGGATATTCGGGTTGAGCACCGCCATCAGGTTGAGCGCCTGCACCACGTCCGGGCAGTTCTGGCAAGACAGCGAGAAGTAGGTCTCGAAGCTGAACTGCCCCTCGATGCCTTTGACCTGTTCGATCAGCTCGGCTTCGAGCTTCGAGGGGTGGCCGCCGACTTGCAGCAGCGCCAGCACCAGCGAGGTGAATTCGTGGCCCATGGGAATGCCGGCGAAACGCAAGCCGATACCCGCCCCCGGGCGATTCAGCGAAAAGGACGGCTTGCGACTGTCGTCGCCGTCTTCACGCAGAGTGATCTTGTCGGTCAGACCGACGATGTCGTACAACAAGGCACTGAGTTCGCGGGATTTGTCGCTGTCATCGAGGGACGCGACTATCTCAAACGGCTGAGTGACCTTTTCCAGATAGGCCTTCAATTGGCCTTTAAGCGTGGCGTCCAACATGATTCAGGTATCCCTTTGACAAAATTCGGAAACAACAACGCCCGAGCGGATCGCGCCCGGGCGTCCGGCACTGAAAGGCTGGGTAGCAAGCCCTAAGCGCAGCACTTCCACGAGTGCAGAACAACGGAGT
>CBIHQF010000100.1:0-9597 GCA_966211665.1 uncultured Pseudomonas sp.
CCGACCTCGGGGGTGCTGCTGATGCCGCTCAACGAACGGCCGGGCACCGCGCTGGATAACCGCGTCGCGGTGCGTATCGAGCGCCTGTTGCCGCTCGGTGAGCAGTTCCGCGTGAGCTTATCGGCCGGCGCGGACCGCCTGAGCATGAACGTGCCGCGCCATGTGGCGCAGCGCTACGGCTTGGCGGTGGGGCAGGCGATCGAAGTGCGCCTGCGTGGCGAGACCATTCATTTGATGGCGGCCACGGGGCCTACTTGACGCGCTCCGCGTCACTCAGCAAACCCTGGCGGCGCAAGCGGGTCGCGATCTCGATAAAGGCCTGGGTGGCGGGCGACGCCTGTCGCTGATTGTGTACGGCGAGGCCGATGTGGCGCGGCACCGGCGGCTTGAGCGGACGCGTCACATACGCGGCCGGCCGGGCGCTATCGATTGCGGGCAGCGCCAGCTCGGCGAGTATCGTCACGCCAGCGCCGCGTTCGACCATCCCCAGGGTGCTGATCAGCTGTGCGCTGCGATAGCGGATTTTCGGCACCAGCTTGGCCGCCGCGAAAATCCGCTCGACCAGCGCCGCCGAGCCCGCCTGGGTCAGGATAAAGGGCGCATCGCACAAGGCCTCGAGCCTGACCTCCGGCTGCCCGGCGAGGGGATGGGCCGAAGGTAGCAGCGCGACCAGTTGATCCTCGGCGATGGGGAAGGTATCGAAGCGCTCCTCGGGCAATACGACGAAGCCGATATCCACCCGCCGATCCTGAATCCACTGGATCACTTCCAGGTCGGCGCCTTCATCGATGCGAATTTCGATATCGGGGTATGCCTTGCGGTACTCGTCGAGAATCTTCGGCAACAGCCGCAGCGAAGAGCTGGGGCCAAAAGAACCTATGCGCAATGTGCCCCGCTTCATGCCCCGCGCATCGGCGGCTTCCTGGCGCATGGTTTCGCCCAGTCCGAGGATTTCCCGCGCGCGCAGCACCAGCCTGGCGCCGATATCGGTCAGCTCGATGGCCGCTTGATGCCGCTCGATCAACTCGACGCCCATCTCCTGTTCGAGGGCTTTGATCGCATGGGACACCGCCGATTGACTGATGGACAAGCGCATGGCCGCCGAGGTGAAGCCGCGCAGCTCGGCCACCAGTACGAAGATTTCCAGCTGGGTGAAGGTCATGGGTGCTCCATGTTGAGTGATCGCCGTCATGAGCAATCGATAATTTCTCTATGAGTAAGCATGAGCGTTAGCGTATGGGCAAGGTTTCAGCTCATAAATGGATAGGTATCAATAAAAATGCTCAGCACAGCGGTTGTAGCGCCCGGCGCCAGCGGATATTCGGTGTACGCGAAGTTGGTAATGGTGTCGTTTATCTGGGGCGGAACCTTTGTCGCGGGCAGATATATCGCCGCCGATATGGCTCCGCTGTTATCCGCCTGCCTGCGTTTCGTATTGGCGAGTGCAACACTGATAGCGGTGTTGGCGCTGCGCAGGCAGGTATTTATCGCACTGACCGCCAGGCAGGTGCTTACGGTTATTGCCTTGGGTTTCTTTGGCATTTTTGCCTACAACATTTTCTTCTTTTACGGCCTGCACCATATAAACGCCTCCCGCGCATCCTTGATCGTGGCGCTCAACCCGGCGCTGATCGCACTGGCGGCTTTTGCCATTGGCAAAGAGCGGCTCGGCGCCAGCAATGTCATGGGCATAGTCGCGTGCATCGCCGGCGCCGCGACTGTGATCCTCAGTAAAGATGCCGCGGCCCTGCAGACCGTGGCTCAGGCCTGGATCGGCGATGCACTGATTCTGGGCTGTGTGCTGAGTTGGGTGCTGTACAGCGTTTGTTCGAAAAAGCTCGTCAGGGAAATCGGCCCACTGCATACGGTCGCGTATTCGGTTATCGCCGGCACCCTGATGCTGTGCTGCGCCGCGCTGCTGCATGGCGATGTCAACCGGGCAGCCATCGGCGATATTCGACAGAGCCAGCTGTTGAACCTGCTGTATCTCGGGGTGATCGGCTCGGCCCTGGCATATATCTGGTATTACGACGGCATCCAGAAAATCGGCGCGATCCGCTCCGGGGTATTTATCGCGCTCAATCCGCTGTCGGCGGTGTTACTCGGTTTGTTGTTACTGGGCGAAAGCTTGAGCCCGCCGATGCTGCTGGGCGGGCTGCTGGTGATAAGCGGCATCTACTTCTGTAATAAATCTGCGCAATAAGCCCGCCCGGCGCAGCGAAGGTCGAGGCTCAGCCATACTTGAGAGGGCCATGCCTGAGCAGTTCATGCGCCCGTTGCCGCTTGGGCGCACTGCTCGGCTTCCGCCAGCAACCAGGCGCGGAACGCCGCTACCCGCGGCTTGCTCGCCGATGCCTTGGGGTAAACCAGCCAGTAGCTGAAGTCGTTGACCAACTGCTGCGCGAAGGGTTTGACCAAGCGGCCGGCGGCGATGTCGTCGGCGGCCAGGAATAGACGGCCCATCGCCACGCCGCGGCCGTCGATCGCCGCCTGCAATACCAGGGCGGAATCGCTGAAGCCCGGCCCCGATCGGGCGTCTATGCCGACCACGCCGACCGAGTCCAGCCAGCGCTGCCATTGATCGCCCGGTCGATCGTGCAGCAGGGTGTGCTGGTGGAGATCGGCGATGGCCTTCAAGGGAACGGCGCTCGACAGCAATGCCGGGCTGCACAGCGGCGCCAGTCGTTCATGGGCTATCAACTCCGCCTGCAAGCCGGGCCAGCGGCCCAGGCCGGAGCGGATGCCGAGATCGTAATCGCTGCGCGGCAGGTCGCAGAGATCCACGCTGGTGGACATCTGCACATCGATTTCCGGGTGTGCCGCATGGAAACGGCCCAGGCGCGGCAGCAGCCATTTACTGGCGAACGACGGCAACACGGTGATGCGCAACGGGCCGGCCGCCGCATTGTCGCCGAGCCGCGCGGTGGCGGCGGCCAGTGCGTCGAACAGCTCCGACAGCTCGCGCAGATAGGCTTTGCCGTGAACGCTCAGCGTCAGCGTGCGGCCTTTGCGCTCGAACAACTGCAACGCCAGCCATTGCTCCAAATGCTTGACCTGATGGCTGATCGCCGCCTGGGTCACGTGCAGTTCTTGCGCGGCCTGGGTGAAGCTCAAATGCCGGGCGGCGGCTTCGAAGGCTTTCAGGGCGTTAAGGGGTGGTAGGCGACGTGGCACGGCATGACCTTGCATTAGTTTTTCTTATTTGTTGGCCGAGAATACGTCGTTTTGCCGGGCCTTTGAAGTCGGCTGTAATCGGCGCTCATCCTGCGCATTGCAGGCAATTCAACGTCGAAAAGGAAGGCGCGCATGATCGCGTGGGACGTATGGGTTTTGCTGTTGGGCTATTCGCTGCCGATGATCGCCAGCCCGGGGCCGGGCAATACGATTCTGGCGGCGTCCGGCGGCCGCTTCGGGATCAGGAGTTCGGTGCCGTTCTGGATGGGCTTCGAGGCCGGTAATCTGCTCTGGTGTCTGGTCTATGGATTCGGCCTGACCCAGGTCTTCGAGCATTATCCCATCGCTTACGAAGTGCTGAAGTGGGGCGGCACCCTGTATCTGCTCTACCTGGCGTGGGGCTTCTTTCGCTCGTCGGCGTTGGCGGATCAGCAGGACCTACGCCGGCTCGGCTTTCTCGACGGCTTCGTCGCGCTGTCGCTGAACGTCAAAGTGCATTCGATGATTCTGGTGATGTTCTCCCAGTTCCTCAGCCCGTCGCTGCCCTTGTCCAGCCAGGTATGGCAGATGACGGCGGTGTTCCTGGCGGTCGGTCTGGCTTGCCATTTTTTCTGGATCTATGGCGGGCATTTGCTGTTCAGCCGCCTGAAAACGCCGCGGGCGATGCGTATACAAGGCTATGTGTTCGGCCTGTGCATGCTCGCCGTCGCCGTGTCCATGGTGCTGTGACGGCGGCGTGCCTGGTCAGTTGCGCGCATGGCTCATCTGGAATTTCGCCACGCCTTCGAAGCCCATCAGTTCATCGGCCATGACGTTGATCTTGGCGCTTTTCTGGCCGTCCACGGCCACGGCGACGAAGCGCCATTCCAGTTGGCCCTGTTCGTAGGTCACCGAGAAGGTGCCGCTGGCGATCACATAGCCGCGCTCGCGGGCGATCTGTCGCAATACGTCTTCGCGCGGCCGGGTGAAACCGGGGGCGAAGCGCAGCACGATGGCGATGGCCGGGCGCGCCGGGAGCCGGGCCTCCAGCTTGGCGCCCCACATCATCAGGGCGGCGGAGATCAGGCTGAGCAGGATCGCCGCGCCATAGAAGCCGACGCCGACCAGCACGCCGATGGCCGATGAGGCCCAGATCGACGCCGCGGTGGTCAGGCCGCTGATGCTCATGCCGTCTTTCATGATCAGCCCGGCGCCGAGAAAGCCGATGCCGGTGACGATGCCCTGGATCACCCGCGTCGGGTCGACCGCCCCGGCGAAATGTCCGCCGTACCAATGTTCGGGGTAGATGCACAGTACCGTGAGCGCGGCCGAGGCCATGCACACCATGCCGTAGGTGCGCATACCGGCAGCGCGGCCGTGGTAGGAGCGTTCGTAGCCGACCAGCAGACCGAGCAGCAGGGCGCCGAGCATGTTGAAAAACAGGGTGAGATTGACCGCGACGCCGGGCAGGGCCCAGAAGTCGCTAAGGGGCGAGAATGCATCCACGGTGGACCTCGCGAGCGGGTTTGCGCGGCGGATAGAGGCGCTATGCCATCAGTCTAGTTGCCGTACGGCTTCTTGCCCGCTTCGCTATGGGCATCGCGCGTCAAGCGTTGGTCGAGGCCACTACCAGACGGTCGCGGCCTTCCTGTTTGGCCCGGTAGAGCGCCTTGTCGACCCGTTTGAAGAAGGCGTCGGCATCGGCATCCACACCAGGCATGAAGCAGCCGACGCCGAGGCTGGCGGTCAAAGGCAGGCGTTGGCCCTGGATTTCCAGACCGTGCTCGGCGAGTTTGCGGCGAAAGTCCTCGGCCAGTTGCCGGGCCTGTTCCTCGCTGGTGCCCGGCATCAGCACGCCAAACTCCTCGCCCCCCAGGCGCAACAGGGAATCGCTGTCGCGGCGGAATACCTGGCGCATGCGCTCGGCGAACGCGAACAGGCAGGTATCGCCCATGCTATGGCCGTGCTGGTCGTTGACCTGCTTGAAGAAGTCGATATCCAACAACACCAGCGCCAGCGGGCCGCCTTGGCGTTTGCAACTGGCGACCATGTTCGGAAACAGGCTGTTGAACAGGTAGCGGTTACCCAGCTGGGTCAGGCTGTCCGTGCGGCTGAGCCGTTCCAGGTTGACGCGTTGCAGCACCAACTCGTGTTCCATTGCCAGGGTGGCGCGGTATTCGCGGTGGCCTCGGCTTAAGGCCAATAGCAGGTGGCTGAGGTAGATAAGCTGGGCGAGCAGGAGTGCACGGTGTTCCTGCCAGTCCAGCACCAACACCAGCAGCCCGGGCAGATGCACCAGCGCGATGGCCAACTGCACGGGGCCTTTGCGCATCGGGAAGTTGAACACTATTGCGGTGCTGAAGGCGACGGTGCCGAATATCGCGATCAAGCGTGCGTCCTGCAGATCCGGGCGCAACAGCACCCAGCCCTGCAGCAGCCCCCAGACGCATACCGTCAGATGGAGCAGCAGCCAATGCCGATCGAGCCAGTGCCGCAGGGCGGGCAGGCTGTCCGCGCTAGGCAATCGATGGGCCAGACGCAGGGCGAATAGCAGACCGAACACTGCGCTGAGCGAAAGCCCCAGAGCCATCTGCTCGCTGGGCGCGTCGCTGAACAGCCAGATCAGCAGCCAAGCCAGCAGATAGTAAATGCCACCCAGCCGGGTGCGATTACGGCTATCTCGAGCTTCGCGCCAGAGCGCGAACAGCTCCGGCTGCTGGGGTGGCTGGTTGGGTAGCATGGCTGAACTCCGCGCGCCCGGAATTCAGGATAGGCATTTTCCGCAAGTAATAGCAATGTGCCATTGATGATGGCCCGATTCTGCCCGAGGGCTTCAGCGCAGCTGCGCTTCGGCGAGGGTGCGGGTGCGTGGAATGAGGTCGGCGTTCCAGTGCCGGCTGGCCCACAGGAGCAGCTCGCCGGGCTGGCCATAAGCCGCATCGTCGGGCAACGGCTGGCCGAGGGCGCGCAGGGCGCGGATCAGCAAGGGCGTGGCCTGGTCGGCCGGCAAGGGCGGCGAGCGGTAGGATTTGCCGAGCTTGTGGCCATCCGGCTGGATGATCAGCGGCACATGCAGATAGCGCGGTTGCGCCACGCCGAGCAGCTCCTGTAGATACAGCTGGCGCGGCGTGGAGTCGAGCAGGTCGGCACCGCGCACCACGTCGGTCACGCCTTGCCAGGCGTCGTCGATCACTACCGCAAGCTGGTAGGCATAGAGGCCGTCGCGGCGTTGGATCACGAAGTCGCCGACTTCGCGGCCCAGATCCTGGTCGTAGTGGCCTTGCACCCGGTCGTCGAAGCCGTAGCGCCGCTCGGGTACGCGCAGGCGGATAGCCGCGTTCTCGCGGGCCTGCCCGGCCTCGCGGCAGAAACCCGGATAAATACCCTGATAGCTTTCCAGGCGTTTGCGCGAGCAGGTGCAGGCATAGGCCATGCCGCTGGCCAGCAACGCATCGACCACCGCGGCGTATTGGTCGTGGCGCTCGCTTTGCCGTACCAGCTCGCCGTCCCAATGCAGGCCGTAGTTTTCCAGGGTCGCGAGTATCGCCTGTTGCGCGCCGGCCACTTCCCGCGGCGGGTCGAGGTCTTCCATGCGCAGCAGCCAGCGGCCGCCCACTGCGCGGGCGTCGAGGTAGGAGGCGAGCGCTGCGACCAGTGAGCCGAAATGCAGATAACCGCTAGGGGTAGGGGCGAAGCGACCGATATAGGCGGGCGTGTTCATGCGAACGAATATACAGGCTAGCGCGGGCTGAAGCCGCCAGGGAAGGGAGAAACAACAAGGGGTGCCGTAGCACCCCTTGGGTCAGATCAGGAGCCGATCTGCTTTTCCTTGATTTCCGCCAGGGTTTTGCAATCGATGCAAAGGGTGGCGGTAGGGCGGGCTTCGAGCCGGCGGATGCCGATTTCGACGCCGCAGGAGTCGCACCAACCGTAATCGTTGTCTTCGATCAACTGCAGGGTCTCGTCGATCTTCTTGATCAGCTTGCGCTCGCGGTCGCGGGCACGCAGCTCCAGGCTGAATTCTTCTTCCTGGCTGGCACGGTCCGCCGGATCGGGGAAGTTCGCCGCTTCGTCCTGCATGTGGTGCACGGTGCGATCGACTTCCTGCATCAATTCCAGCTTCCACTTGTTGAGGATGCCGGTGAAGTGGGCGCGCATCTGCTCGCTCATGTACTCTTCGCCCTTCGTTTCCGGATAGGGTTCGAAGCCACGAGTCAGCTGGCTGCTGCTTTTAGCTGTTGCTTTTGCTTTGGTGGGCATGGATGACCGCCTCTCACTCTCACTAATCCATCGCGCAGGACGGTGTCCCTTGCCGATATCACTCGGCCCTGCGGCTGCAAGCGGGCGAACTTACCAGAACAACTCAAGCCGCGCCACTCCCGACTGTCGTGGTGGCTGCCGTTTCGCCTGACGGTTGGTTAGAATCCGCCCTCTATTTCTTTCAAGGCAGGTCCATGGCCCAGTCCTACAGTGCTCGCAGCCGCGCCATCGAACCCTTTCACGTGATGGCACTGCTGGCGCGCGCCAATCAGTTGCAGGCAGCCGGCCACGATGTGATCCACCTGGAAATCGGCGAGCCGGATTTCACCACCGCCGCGCCCATCGTGGCCGCCGGCCAGGCGGCGCTCGGCAATGGCCATACGCGCTACACCGCGGCCCGCGGTTTGCCGGCCCTGCGCGAAGCGATTGCCGGCTTCTACGCCCAACGTTATCGATTGAGCATAGACCCTGAACGGATTTTGATAACCCCGGGCGGTTCCGGTGCGCTGCTGTTGGCCGCCAGTTTGTTGGTCGACCCCGGTAAACACTGGCTGCTGGCCGATCCGGGTTATCCCTGTAACCGGCATTTTCTGCGCCTGGTCGAAGGTGCGGCGCAGCTCGTGCCGGTCGGGCCGGAGGTGCGTTACCAACTGACGCCCGAACTCGTCGCGCGGCATTGGGACCAGGACAGCGTCGGCGCGCTGGTCGCTTCGCCGGCCAACCCGACTGGCACCCTGCTATCGCGCGACGAGCTGGCGGCGCTGTCCCGGGCGCTTAAAGAGCGCGGCGGACATCTGGTGGTCGACGAGATCTACCACGGCCTGACTTACGGTGTGGACGCCGCCAGCGTGCTGGAAGCCGACGACGAGGCCTTCGTACTCAATAGTTTTTCCAAGTATTTCGGCATGACCGGCTGGCGCCTGGGCTGGTTGGTGGCGCCGCCTGCGGCGGTGCCGGAGCTGGAGAAGCTCGCGCAGAACCTCTATATCAGCGCGCCGAGCATGGCCCAGCACGCCGCACTGGCGTGCTTCGAGCCGCAGACCCTGGAGATTCTCGAGCAGCGCCGCCACGAATTCGCCCTGCGCCGCGATTTCCTGTTGCCGGCGTTGCGCGAGCTGGGCTTCAAGATCGCCGTGGAGCCGGAAGGCGCCTTTTATCTGTATGCCGATATCAGCGCCTTCGGCGGCGATGCCTTCGCCTTCTGCCAGCATTTTCTGGAAACCGAGCATGTGGCTTTTACCCCCGGCCTGGATTTCGGTCGCAATCTGGCCGCCCAGCATGTGCGCTTCGCCTACACCCAGGACCTGCCGCGCTTGCAGCAAGCGGTCGAACGCATCGCCCGTGGCCTGAAAAGTTGGCGCGCCGATGCGCTTTGAACCGCTGCTGGAACAGGCCAGGCTACTGCGTCGCTACAAGCGCTTCCTCGCCGATATCGAGACCGCCAGCGGCGAGTTGTTGACCATTCACTGCCCCAACACCGGCTCGATGCTCAATTGCATGGGCGAGGGCGCGCAGGTCTGGTTCAGCCGCTCCAACGACCCCAAGCGCAAGCTGCCGGGCACCTGGGAAATCGGCGAAACACCCCATGGCCGCCTGGCGGTGATCAATACCGCGCGGGCCAACGGCCTGGTCGAAGAAGCCCTGCGCGCCGGGTTGATCGCCGAGCTGGCGGGTTTCACCGCGCTGAAACGCGAAGTGCCCTATGGCCAGGAGCGCAGCCGGGTGGATTTCTGTCTGGAGTACCCGAGCGGTACGGCCTTCGTCGAGGTGAAAAGCGTGACCCTGGGCTTCGCCGAGACGCGCGTCGCGGCCTTTCCCGATGCCCGCACCGAACGCGGCGCCAAGCATCTGCGCGAACTGGCCGCCCTGGCCCGTGCCGGTATCCGCGCGGTGCAGCTGTATTGCGTCAATCTCAGCGATATCGACGCGGTGCGCCCGGCCGAGGAAATCGACCCGGTCTATGCAGCGGCGTTGCGCGATGCGGCCTGCGCGGGTGTCGAAGTATTGGCCTACGGCGCCGAGATCAGCCCGCAGGGGGTGGAACTGGTGCGTCGGCTCGAGGTGCAGCTGTAAGCCAATCCAGAGACCGAAGTCGCTGTAGGGTGGATGACGCTTCACCCATCCACCAAACCGCGATGGTGGATGAAAAAACGTCATCCACCCTACATGGCTACGGGACTTAAA
>CBIHQF010000101.1:0-9571 GCA_966211665.1 uncultured Pseudomonas sp.
GATCAGGTCGTCGGAGACCAGACCGCCGCTGTCCATGACGCTTTTGGCGAGCAGCCCGAGCTCGGGGCCCGCCTTGACCGCGGCGCGCAGCATATCGCCCGTGGAGATTTGCGGAATACCAAACTTCTTGGTGATGAAACCAGCCTGGGTACCTTTACCGGCACCGGGCGCACCCAGCAGAATCACGCGCATCGATGTGCTCCTCAAATTTAACTAGAAATCGTCGTAGGACTCGCCTCTTGGGGCCAATCTCGGAATTGTTTGGACAGCGCCTGGGTGCCAGAGCGTCGAAAGGCCGATCAAGATACACAGCGCACCCCTGCCGCACAAGCCACCAAAAGTCGGATAGCCGTGCGTCCCGCGACCCAACCCCAAGGGTCGATAACCGCGGGCTCCAGGCCGCGGCCAGGGTGGCCCGGAGCCGGTCGCGAGGCTGTTAACCGGTATTGCGCAAGCCCGCCGCGATACCGGCAACGCTGACCAGCAACGCCTGTTCCAGAGGGCTGTCGGCCTGGTTTTCGCGCTTGCGCGAACGGGCCAGCAGCTCTGCCTGAAGCAGGTGCAACGGGTCCAGGTAGGTATTGCGCACGCTGATCGATTCCAGCGTCTCCGGGCTATGGGCCAATAACTGCGACTGCCCGGTCAGCCCCAGCACCGCGGCGATGGCCTGCGACAATAGGTCGCGTAAATGCGCGCCCAAGGGTCGCAATTTCGGTTCCACCAGGCGCTCGTCGTATAAATGGGCGATGGCCCCGTCGGCTTTGGCCAGAACCATCTCCAGCATATCGATGCGGGTGCGGAAGAACGGCCAACGCTCGCGCATTTGCCCCAGCAATTCGCCGTCGCCGCGTTTCAAGGCGTTGGCCAGAGCCTGCTCCCAGCCCAGCCAGGCCGGCAACATCAGGCGCGTCTGGGTCCAGGCGAAAATCCACGGAATCGCGCGCAGGCTCTCCACCCCGCCCTCGCGGCGTTTGGCCGGGCGACTGCCCAGAGGTAAACGGCCGAGTTCCTGTTCCGGCGTGGCCTGGCGGAAATACTCGACGAACTGCGGATGCTCGCGCACCACGCCGCGATAGGCCGAGACGCCGTCGCTGGCCAGCTTGTCCATCAGCTCGCGCCAGGCCGGCTCCGGCGACGGCGGCGGCAGCAAGGTGGCCTCCAGCACGGCGGCCAGGTACAGATTGAGGTTCTGCTCGGCGATATCCGGCAGGCCGAATTTGAAGCGGATCATCTCGCCCTGTTCGGTGGTGCGGAAGCGCCCCGCCACCGAGCCGGGCGGCTGCGACAGGATCGCCGCATGGGCCGGGCCGCCGCCACGGCCGACCGTGCCGCCGCGGCCGTGGAACAACAGCAGCTCGACGTCGTGCTCGCGGCAGATCCGCACCAGGGTTTCCTGGGCGCGGTACTGGGCCCAGGCCGCGGCGGTGGTGCCAGCGTCCTTGGCCGAGTCGGAATAGCCGATCATCACTTCCTGGGGGCCGTGCAAGCGCGCGCGATAGCCATGCAGTTCGAGCAGACGGGCGATCACCGGGCCGGCGTTGTCCAGGTCGGCGAGGGTTTCGAACAGCGGCACCACGCGCATCGGCCGCTCTAATCCTGCTTCTTTGAGCAGCAACTGCACCGCCAGAACGTCGGAGGCCGCGCCGGCCATGGAAATCACGTAGGAGCCCAGAGATGCCGCCGGCGCCGCGGTGACTTCGCGGCAGGTGGCGAGCACCTCCTCGGTTTCGCCGCTGGGTTTGAAGTGCCGGGGTAACAGCGGCCGGCGATTTTCCAGTTCGCGCAGCAGAAACGCCACGCGGGTGTCTTCATCCCACTCGGCGTAACGCCCCAGGCCCAGGTAATCGGTGATTTCACTCATGGCGGCGGTGTGGCGGCTGGAATCCTGGCGCACATCCAAACGCACCAGAAACAGCCCGAAGGTAGCCGCCCGGCGCAGGCAGTCGAGCAGCGGACCTTCGGCGATCACGCCCATGCCGCAGTCGTGCAGCGACTGATAGCAAAGCTCCAGCGGCTCCAGCAGCTCGCGATTGTCCTGCAGCACCGCGACAGGCGGCTCGACCTGCTCGTGCAACGCCGCCTGAGCCCAGCTGCGGGTGGCGCGCAGGCGCTCGCGCAATTGTTTGAGCAGGCTGCGGTAAGGCTCCGAACTGTCGCCGACCCGCGCCAGCAGGTCGGCGCTGGCCTGCTGCATGGACAACCCGGCGGCCAATTGCTCGATGTCACGCAGGTACAGGTCGGCGGCCATCCAGCGCGCCAGCAACAGCACTTCACGGGTGACCGCCGCGGTGACATTGGGGTTGCCATCGCGGTCGCCGCCCATCCAGGAGGCGAAGCGAATCGGCGCGGCCTCCAGCGGCAAATGAAAACCGGTCGCCGCGTGCAGCGCCCGATCGGCTTTACGTAGCACCTTGGGCAACGCCTGCCACAGCGAATGCTCGATCACCGCAAAGCCCCACTTGGCCTCGTCCACCGGGCTGGGCCGGCTGCGGCGGATTTCCTCGGTGTGCCAGGCCTCGGCGATCAGCCGGTGCGAGCACTGCCGGACCTCCTCGCGTTCGGCGACCGACAGATCGCTATGGTCGCCCGCGGCCAATTGTTCGGCGATGGCGTCGTATTTCTGGATCAGGGTGCGCCGCGCGACCTCGGTCGGGTGGGCGGTCAATACCAGCTCGATATCCAGCCGGCCGAACTGCCGCGCCAGGGCATCGCCGGAGTGGCCGCTGGTTTGCAGGCGCTGCAACAACTCGGGCAACACATTGGCCTCGAAGGGCTCGGGCTCACCCGGCGCACGGCGGCGTACGCGGTGGTACTGCTCGGCGATATTGGCCAGGTTGAGAAACTGAGTGAAGGCCCGCGCCACCGGCAGCAATTCATCGTCGGCCAATTGGTCGAGGCTCGCGCTGAGCTGCTCTGCGCCGGCCGCAGAGCCCTGTCGCGCACCCTTGGCGCCTTTGCGAATACGTTCGATCTTGTCGAGGAAAGCCGGGCCGCGCTGAGCGCTGATGGTGTTGCCCAGCAGCTCGCCGAGCTGGTGCACGTCCTCGCGCAAACGCGCGTCGATTTCCGCCATGGCCGTTGTCTCCGCTGATCCTGAAAGCCTCAAGAGTGCCCAGCGCGGCAACTTCTTACAAGGGCGCGACTCCAACTCCGTATACCTATAAAAGGCGGTCTAGGCTTGGATAAGGGTTGCTCGATACACCGTCACCCCACGCAACGACCGCCACTGACAGGGCCAAGGAAGTAACCGCCATGAAAATTCGTGAATTAGTCAGCAACTGGGAAGAACACGCCAAAGGCCGACTGACCGCCACGCCCTACCAGGTGCATCTCGACCTGGAGGCCGCCGCGCGCCTGGCGGCGCTGGCCGAGATGTACCCCAAGCGCCGCCCCGAGGAACTGCTGGGCGAGCTGATCGGCGCCGCCCTCGAAGAACTCGAGGCGAGCATGCCCTATGTGCAGGGCAGCCAGGTGGTGGCGACCGACGAGCAAGGCGATCCGCTGTACGAAGATATCGGCCCGACCCCGCGCTTTCTCAGTCTGGCGCGCAAATACCTGCGTGAACTGAGCGCTCAGCTCGATAACACCAACCACTGACACCTCACCCTCGGCACAGCTGCCGCCCCGCGCCTTCCGGCCGCGGGGACAGCTTCGCCCACCAACTTGTTCAGTAAAAAATACATCTGGATAAACGATCATCGGCAAAGAACGCCAGATGCGCGCATGCGGCGTGTTTTTTCCTGAACATTTCCATCTGCACCTGACTCACAAAAAACATACCGCCCAGGCCCGACGTCGTCAGCGATGGGGAATTGCCTCCTGATGCCTGCCTTCGGCGCCAGGGCCGATCTTATCGACCGGTAGCGAATGCGCGCCGGAAAACGACTAACGGAGTTGAAACCATGAGCCTCGACCTTCAACAGCCACGCACTCGACTACCCCGCTGGAAACTCGCCCTCATAACAATGGGCGCCAGCCTGTTACTGGCTGGCTGCGCCAGCAACCCGCCCGACGAGCAACTCGCGGTCAGCCAGCAGGCGGTCGACAGCGCCTTCAGCGCCGGCGCTCCCGAGTTCGCTACCGTGGAGATGAAATCGGCGCAGGACAAGCTCAAGCAAGCGGAACTGGCGATGCAAGAAGAGAATTACCAGGAAGCCAGGCGCCTGGCCGAACAAGCCGAATGGGATGCCCGCCTGGCTGAGCGTAAAGCGCGCGCGGCCAAAGCGCAGAACACGCTGCAGGAGGCCCGGACGGCGATCGAGCAATTACGTGACGAAACCCTGCGCGGCACCCAGCCGTCGCCCAGCGGCAATCCGTAAACCGCCGACCCACTCATTCCCGCCATCAACCCGCCATCGAACAGGATGATCATCATGCGTACTCCCATACTGCTCAGCACCTTGCTGGCGATGTGCATTGGCCTCGCCGGTTGCGCGACGCAACCCAACCCCAATCTGGAACAAGCGCGCAGCAATTACCAGCAACTACAAGCCGAACCAGAATCCAGCAAGTTCGCCGCGCTGGAAACCAAAAAAGCCGGCGAGATGCTCGAAAAGGCCGAACAGGCCCATCGCCAAGACGCCGACAAGGCCCGCGTCGACCATTTGGCTTACCTCGCCAACCAGAGCATCAAAGTCGCCGAACAGACCATAAACCTGGGTGCCGCCGAGCAACAGCTCAGCCAGATTTCTGCCCAGGGCGACCAAGCGCGCCTCGAGGCGCGCGAGCGGCAGATCCAGGAATTACAGAGCCAACTCAATGCCAAACAGACGGACCGCGGCATGCTGGTCACCTTTGGCAACCTGCTGTTCGATCTCGATAGCGCCCAATTGAGGCCCACGGCAATGAGCAGTATCGGCAAGCTGGCCGAGTTCCTTAAGCAGCACCAGGACCGTCAAGTGATAATCGAGGGCTATACCGACAGCAGCGGCTCGGACACCTACAACCTGCGCCTATCCGAACAGCGGGCTAACTCGGTACGCGACGCGCTGATCCGCATGGGCGTGAGCGCCGACCGCATCGTCGCCAAGGGTTATGGCGAACAGTACCCGGTATCGAGCAACGACTCCCCGGCCGGCCGGGCGATGAACCGTCGGGTCGACGTGACGATCTCCAACGACGATCAACCGATCGCCCCGCGCTCGGCAGCCAGCGCATCCTGAGACCTCGGCCGTACCGGTCCCTCCCGGGAGGGACCGGTCGTCGGCCATATCGTTGACGGCCCGTTACTCGGCCGTGCAGCGAACCGCCTGCTTACTCTTATCGACCAGTACGCCGCTCAAGCCCTTCTGCTCCATGTCGAACAGCACCAGCACACCATCGATGCACTGCGCCACTTGGCTGGCGGGCTTCAGCGAGACTTTGTAGTCCTCGCCGGGCACGGTCTTGAGCATGGTGAAATCCGCCAGCAGCAAGGCGTCCTCCGGCTTGGCGATGTGCAGATAACCGTAGTAGCCGAGCACCGCCACGGTGGTGCAGATACTGGCGATGCCGGTGAGGATCAGGGGAATGGGATTCAGTTCACGCATTACGGACTCTCAGAAAAGGAAACAGTCGCCAGCGCACGGAGCGTGCCAGCGGACTCAGCCGCGCAGCTTGATACAAGCGCGCCCGCTTGGCCAGCCTGCGCGACTATTTGCCGCCAGCACGCACCTCTTCGCGGGCCTTGAAGGTCGCCTCGTACACCCGCTCGGCCAGCCGCGAGAACGGCAGGCTTTGTATCCACACCGTACCGCTGCCCTTGAGCGTCGCCAGCAAAATCCCCTCACCGCCGAACAACATGCTTTTCAACCCGCCCGCCAGACCGATGTCGTAATCGATGCCCTGGGTAAAGGCCACCAGACAGCCGGTGTCCAGACGTAGGGTTTCGTCGTTCAAGTCCTTGCGAATCACCGTGCCGCCGGCATGCACGAAGGCCAGGCCATCGCCTTCGAGCTTTTGCAGGATAAACCCTTCGCCGCCGAAAAAGCCGGCGCCCAGACGCTTGTTGAAGCTGATGCCGACCGCCGTGCCATGGGCCGCGCAAAGAAAGGCGTCCTTCTGGCAGATCAGCGTGCCACCATGCTCGGCCAGCCGGATCGGCACCACGGTACCCGGATAAGGCGCGGCAAAAGCCACCCGCGCCTGACCTTTGCCGGCGTTGGAAAAGTGCGTCATGAACAAGGATTCGCCGGTCAGCATGCGCTTGCCCATGCCCCATAACTTACCCAGCACGCCATTGCTCGAACCGTCGCCCATGCGCGTCTCGAAACGCACGCCTTCGGTCATGTAATTCATCGCCCCGGCCTCCGCGATCACCGTTTCGCCGGGGTCGAGAATGATTTCAACGCTCTGCGCCGAAGCGCCGAGGATTTCGTAATCGAGTTGGTGGCTGGGCATGGGGGCTCCTGGCAGTTTGGGGTGGAAATAGGGGAAGGACTCCTGATAAGCGCAGCGCGATCCGAGTAGCTCAATCCCGGATTCCGCCAGAGGAGGAATCCATATACGGGCTACGAAACTGGGTAGGGTGGATAACGCCTTTTTCATCCACCATCGCAATTGGTGGATGGGTGAAGCGTCATCCACCCTACGAAGTCCGTAGGTCGGGTTAGCGGCGGTCCAGGTTAACTCTCGTCGACACCGTAGATGAACGCCGCGTAACCCGACAAGACGCCGGCGCGTGTCTGTAGATGGACAAAGCCCGATAACCCCATTACACCGCGTGGCGACATTGTTGGTTTACGCGGCGGCCAACGGCGATGGTGTTGCTCGAACCGCGATAATCGCCGCTAACCCAACCTACCGCTTACGGCTTTATAAAATATTGGCGTAGTCGGCTTCGATCCGATCCAGGCTTAAGTGATTCAAGAAGTTGGAAAAACACATCCAGGCCGACAGCGAGTTCAGGTCGCTGAACTGCGGCGGCAGGTATTTCGGCGGCGCGACCAGGCCTTCATCGACCAGGCGCCGCAGGATGCGCATGTCTTCCAGGGTGGTTTTGCCGCAGAACAGCAAGGGGATCTGTTCCAGCTTGCCTTTGCGCACGGCGAGTTGGATGTAGTTGTAGACCATGATGAAGCCTTTCAGATAGGACAGGTCCTTGGTGAAAGGCAAGCCGTTGGGCGTCGAGCCGCGAAACACCCGATTGGCATTGCTGTAGCTCTCTTCCTGGCTGAAGCCTTGTTCGCGGTAGAACTCGAAAATCTGCAGGAAATCCGCGCCCTCCTCGGCCATATGGATGGCACGGGTGCGGTTGGTCAGCTTGCGCAGGCGCGTCGGGTAGGAGGCGAAGGTGATCACTTCCATCAGGATCGCCAGGCCTTCCTGGGTCACCGTCGAAGATGGCGGGCCCTTGGCCAGAAAGGTGCAGACCGGCTGACTCAGGCCGTTCAGCGTGGTCGCCACATGCACCAGGCCCTCGTGCACTTCCAGTGCTTTCACATCGCGCTCGTTGAACATCGCATCGGCGCGGATCTTGATGTAGTCGGCGCCGGCCGCCGCGTCGGCGAGAATGCCGTCGGACTCGAAGACGCGGATGGTGCTCTCTTCTTCACCGAAGACCTTGTTCAATCGGTGTTGCAGCAGACTGACGGCTTCGCGAGCATTGAGATTCTTCGGCTCGTCCTTGAGGTCGCCACGGCTGTCGATATTGTTCAGGAAATCGGAAAACATCAGCCCCAGGTCGGCCAGCGTCGGGTCGCCGGCATGGAAGGCATCGGACGCCGCGCCGTAGAGTTCCTGGGAAATCAGGCCGAAATCCTCGGTGCCGCGGGCCTCGAGCATGCGCACGACCATGCGGTATTCGCGGCACATGCGCCGCATGATCTGCCCGACCGGGTTGAACTGGCCGAGCTGACGGGTGATATCGCGCTCGATGTTCTGGAATTCGAGCTTTTTCGCCGCCGCTTCGAAGGCCAACGGACGGCCGTCGTAATACGCGCGATCGACCGCCGGCAACTTGCGGCCTTTGTGTTTGAGGAACTCGCTGCGGATGCTTTCATCCCACTTCACCGCATCCAACACGCGGATCGGCGTTTGCGCCTCGACAATCCGATCGGATAACGCCCGAACTATCAGTTGGTAATCGTCCAACCCGGTGTGACTGTTCATCCGCCCCTCGTTACCTAACCTGCAAAACTTACTGACCGACGCGCTGATAGCGCGCGACTTCGATAAACACGTCCGAGTTCGCCTGGTCGTCCAGGTAAGCGAATACCTTTTCCAGCGGGCTGGTGATCAGCACGCCATCGCCTTGCGGCATTTCCACGACTTCGCCATGCAGTTCGCCCTGTTCCAGCTCCTGCAACACCCGGTCGATATCCAGGTTGTAGAGTACCAGTTCGTTGTCGTCGGTCAGCTCGAAGCCGGCAATCGCGAAATTGGCGCCGTATTTCTTCGACAGACCCGCCGACAGGTACCAGCGCTGGCCATGGTGGGCCACGGTGAAGCCGAACTCCTCGACACTGTCGAGATTATCCGGGCTGTCCACATAAGCCTTGGCTTTATAAACGTTAGACCCCGCACGGCTGACGTACAGGTAGATCTGCTCGCCCCATTCGTTCTTGCGCGACCATTCGCCGAGCAATGGGATCGGCGCCGGCTCATTGGCCGGAATGGGGTCTTTGAAGGTAACCAGGCAACCACTCAACAACAGGAAGGACAAGGCGGCAAGTAGGCGCCAAGCTTTCATCGTGTTCTCCTTGTGCGGCCGGTTCACGCGCTTAGCGGCCGTATGAATAGTTAAAGCCCCAAGACCAGGTGCATATAGCGCTTGAGGTTGGCCAGCATATCTTCTTTATCCAGGTGCTCGACCCCATCGAGCAGGCCCTGATACTCCATCCGCACAATAATGCTCGTCAATAGCTTGGCATCCTGCTCGGGTTGTTGCGAGCCCAGTACTTCGAAGAACTGAGTGACTCCCTGCAAAAGTATCTGCTGATAGGCGCGCACCAGGCCGTGCAAGCGCGGGTTGAGCAAGGCTTCCTGATGGAACGCCTGCTTGGCCAGCAGATGATTACGGTGTTCGACCAACTGATTGCGCACGTATTCCAGCGCCAGCCCGGCGATTTCATTGGCCAGGCGTCGACGCGCTTCAGCACTACCGTCGAGCCGGGCGACCTTCTCCTGCAGCACGCCCTGGGTGCTGCTCCAGGTATTGGCCATATGCACGGCGCTGCGCTCGACGAACTGAGCGAAGGTATCGGTGATCAGGTCATCGATATCCTTGAAGTAGTAGGTGGTGGCCGATAGCGGCACCTCCGCCTCGGCCGCCACCGCGCGGTGGCGCACGGCACGTACGCCGTCGCGCACGATGATGCGCATGGCCGCATCGAGAATCGCTTGGCGCCGTTGTTCGCTGCCGTGCCTGCTGGCTTTGCGCCCGTGGTACTGAACACTTTCGGCAACGGCGTTAGCCACATGGGTGGCGCTTTCCTGAACGGAGTTGGGAATCACGGTAAGACTGTCCTTTCTGGCTGGCAAGGGATGACTGATAAGTCAGTCACGGCAATCCATCTCCAGGCAATAAAAAGCCGCCCGTACAGGCTGTGTGAAAACTACTGCGCTCGGTTATGCGGCGTTAAAAACAGGCTCG